>CAZMJH010000229.1:0-2546 GCA_964566595.1 uncultured Candidatus Poseidoniales archaeon | reverse complement strand
ATTCAACAAAATCATTTTGAATTTTAGCGTATTGTTCAGATTCATAATCTACATTTGTCCAATATTTATGATTAAACGTTCCGGCTCCAATATTCAAAAAAGATTTTTTTTCTAAAGATTCATTAGGGAATTCGACATATAATTCAGAATCATCTTTACCTTTGATACTTTCAATATGATATCCTAGACTTCTGAACATTCTTCCAATTAATCGACGAGGAACAAGTCCCATTCCTCATACCCCTTCAAATTAAATGAAAAGAATTAATCTTTATTTGCAGCTTGTGCTGCCATCAAATCTTTGATTTCTTCAAGTGTTGAACCTGAATCTGCACCTTTCCACCTATCGTTGACTACTACAGTAACATCATGTGGTTTTCTTACACCATAGAAACAATCTGCTGGATCTGGTTTTACAGTTCTAATTGTTCTTTGTGATGTTAGAAGAACTAGAAACATTTTCATAATTTTCTTTGGAACACTTGTTGCGGCGGATTCTCCACTTTTAGTATCAAGGGCGCCACCAGCTCCTGCAGAAATTCCTATTGTTTCTTCTCCTAAACCAAGACCACTTCCAGTTAATGGAACTACATTTCCATATCCCATAATGGTTCCAATAGGTCCTTGTTGAACAATTACATCTGTAAAATTACTGTATAAGATTCTACGTACACTGTTTGTTAACATGAAGTCTTTTCTAAATATCACAGCATCTGTTGTAATAGCGTAAATAAATGATCGTTGGAAGTAAAACACATTAATTGATAAAAACACAACCCAAAAAATTCCAGCCATTGTCATTGGGTATGAGCCATCAAAGATATTTACTGGAGAGTCAGCCCAAAATGCATTTATTAACCAAGCAGTAAATGGTAATGCAGCAATAATAATCATAATTCCTGTAAACCATTTTGTACTTGAAGAAATATTCATCCATCTATTTAACCATGCTAAAAATAACATTACGAATGGAAATCCAATCGATTCTCCAATTGATGATGAAATAAAATCAAATAATAATTCTTCGATAACACTAGGGTCTCCACTCAAACTCTCTGGCATAAATGTCCAGAGATAATGGACAGCACCAATAAAAAATGCCATTACGTACATTCCCGCAAATGCAAAAAGACTTGGTCTATGTATTTGCATTAAATCTTCGCCGGGAATTAAGTTGAATTTTCTCCTTTCTTTATCTGTTTCATCTATATTTTCTATGCTCATCTCTTCTCTAGTCATAGTTAACCACCTAGACATGCGCACGAATGGTATGTTATTGACACTTACTATTGAGAGATTATTTGTAAAATCACAAAATTAATGCAAAATACCCCAACTATGTTCTGCATTTCCATGAATCCATTCCCAATCTTCAAGAGTACGAATACCAAATTCATCCTCAATAGCTATACCCGTGACTTTCAATGGATATTCGTTATAACAAAAGTGAGAAAACATACCACCTCTTGTTTGCTGATCAAAACTCCAATAGGCTCTAGAAATAGCTTCAACACTCAAAACAATCATTGTTCTACCATTCCACATTTCAATTTCGAACCGAGGTAATTCTTCATTAATGCCTTCTTGGTTTTTAATTTGATAATCACCTTTTATTTTTTTGAATTTTAGTTTTGTAAAATTTTCACTACGTTGTCTTTTAGCATCATGAAATAATCCTGCTTTTCTTAAGGGGATTTCAAAAGAATCTAGAGATTGCCACGGTTTGTTTGATGATGATAAAGCAAGTAATGAAAGATGTGGTAAAAACCAATCAAGATACGAGCCATCAGAAAAATGAAGAATGCCCCAGTACCACGGTACTGTAGGTGCTTGTACACGGACTTTTTGAAGATAGGCACTCCCTTCAAATTTTTCATTATCAATCATTCCTGTTGCTTTACAACCATGAATTCTAAAAATATCATAACCCATGTTATTTTGATATTTTTGAAAACTTCTTCTTGCAGTAGATAGTGCTGTATTCCATGGAGTCATTTTAATGTCAAATTGTTTAGGAGACCCATTTTTTACAGCGTTTTTATCAGATTCTATACGCATCCAGAATTTTCCCCCATCATCACTCATTCCAGTACTAAGTAATTGTTCACAGAGAGCAAATACAGCTCCACCCTTTTCATCTTTTATTGGCCAATCTTTATGTTTTGAAGATATTGCAGCAATTCTAGATTCTTGTAACACTAGTGGTTCATACATTTTTTCTCCATCAAAGTACCAACCTGCAATCATGCCAGGAAGTACCACCAAATCTTCTTCAGTAGTATTCGCAGTTGCTGCTGCAGCCCAATGATGTTCATTTACATAGATTGAAGGAGTTTCTTTTGTAGACCATAGTACCATTAATTGCTCACTGCGTCCAGGATGTTTTTTTGATGGCCACATTACTAACCACCACCACCAATCCCACGTAAGGTGTTTTATGTTTGGTAAATCTGGTAATTCCCATAAATCATTTAGTGGTCCTTCAAATTTATTCATTAGAAAACCTCATTTGAGTTCTTTACGTTTGAATGTAGATTGGCCAATTA
>CAZMJH010000228.1:0-2567 GCA_964566595.1 uncultured Candidatus Poseidoniales archaeon | reverse complement strand
AGAAGTAACTGAAGAAGTAACTGAAGAAGTAACTGAAGAAGTAACTGAAGAAGTAGTTGAAGAAGCAACTGAAGAAAAGGAGGCTGAAAAATGACACATTTACATCAGCGAGAAATAGATTCAATGAGTGAAGAGATGAGGATCTCAAGATTGAAAGAATTACAAGAGGAATTATTACAATTGAGAGCCGAACTTTCACTTGGTGGCCGCCCATCGAATATGGGGGCTTTTAGAACAACAAGGCGTAGTATTGCTCGTCTTAAGACAAAAATGCAAGAGGAAAAAAAGGAGTAGAATTTAATGGTTGATATAGACCCAATTACAGGATTGCCAAAAGATTTACTAGATTTCGAGGAGATAGCAAAGGAGAATCAAAAAGTTATAATTTCAACAGTTAGAAGGAGGTATGGAAAAATGGTTACAATTGTGGATGGAATTGATGATAAATCAATTGATATTGATAAATTGGCCAAGACTCTCAAGGCAAAATGTGCTGCAGGAGGTACAATAAAAGGGCGTGCCATAGAACTTCAAGGAGAACATAAGAAAAAAGCTGCTCAAGTATTAGAAGCAAATGGATATTTAGTAGAGGTGATTTGATGAGTAAGATAATACATATGCCTTGGATTGGTCGGGATTTAGAAGTCATAAAATCTTTTGATCCAACATATAGGGGCCGTAGAGGAGTAATTATTGAAGAAACACAAAGAACTTTGATTATTTGTGAAAAAGGACGTAATATTTGTCTTCCAAAGCAAGAGATTGATTTTAAGATTGATAGTGATGAATTAATCATTAAAGGTAGTTTTGTTTTACAAAGATCAGAAGATAGAATTCATCGTAAATATAGGAGTTGAATGAATGCGAGATATTGGAATTGATGTTAAGATGCCCGCTGGAGAGTGGGATGGGGATGTAAATTGTCCATTCAATGGATCGCTTAGACTTAGAGGGCAATTGTTTGAAGGTGTTGTTTCAAGTGTTGGCATGGATAAATCAATAATCGTAGAATTGCAAAATGTACGTTATATGCCAAAATATGAAAGATATGAGAAAAGAACAAGTAAGATTCCTGCGCATCTTCCAAGTTGCATTGGGGATTTGTCAATTGGAGATCGAGTCAAAATAATGGAATGTCGACCGATATCTAAAACAGTATCGTTTTGTGTTATAGAAGGAGGTGATTCTTGATGAAGGGATTGGCAGGACATGCAACTAGAGGATTGCCCACAAAGGCTAAATTAATTTGTGCAGATAATACAGGAGCTAAAATTGTAGAATTAATTTCAGTATTAAAAATAGGAAGCACTATGCGGAGATATCCTGCTGGAGGAGTTGGTGATTTGATACGTGTTAGTGTTAAGAAAGGGACCCCTGAAACACGTAGGCAGATATACACCGCAGTAATTATTCGCCAACGCCGTCCTTTCCTTAGATCTGATGGTACTTGGGTACAATTTTCAGATAATGCAGCAGTTTTAACTAATGATCGTGGTGAAGTACAAGGCTCAGATATCAAGGGCCCTGTATCTAGAGAAGCGGCAGAACGCTGGCCAAGAATAGCAGCAACAGCAAAACAAATAGTATGAGGTAGATGAAAATGGTAAAGAGTAGTAAACCCGGAAAACAACGTAAGGCTGTTGCAAATGCATCTAAGCAAAATAAACGTAGACGTTTGAGAGCGCGTTTAGCAACCAATGATTCAAGATTTGCAGGAATTCGTTCTGTTACAGTAAGAGTTGGAGATACAGTAGAGGTTCAACGTGGAGATTTTGGTCATCCATCGAAAGGCAAAAGACTTGGAGATTCAAGAGGTCGTGCTGGAATAGAAGCTAAAGTTGTAGGAATTGATTCATCAAATGGTAAAATTTTCATTGAAGGTGTGACTGGTTCAAAATCTGATGATAAAGAACAAGGTATGGGAATTCATGTTTCAAATGTGGTTGTAACTACTCTTGAAGAAAGTGATCCAATAAGGATGAAAAAAATAATGGAGGGGAATTGATAAAATGGGTTCAAGTCATCATTTGAAACGTTTGGCTATGCCAAGAAGTTGGCCTTTACCAAGAAAAACAACTGTTTGGATTACTCGGCCAAGAGCGGGCGCTCATAAACTTGAGAGATGTATTGCACTTTCAGTTATAATGAGGGATATTATTGGAGTTGCAGATACGAGCAGAGAAACAAGAAGAATAATTCATAATGGTCATGTAAAAATTGATGGTAAAATAGTAAGAGATTCACGTCAAGGAGTAGGATTAATGGATGTACTTTCTCTTGGAGATGAAAATTATCGTTGTGTTCTTGACGAAAAAGGAAAATTAAGATACAGGACAATAAGTAAGAAAGACGCATCATGGAAAATTTGTAGAATTGAAAATAAAACTACGATAAAAGGCGGAATTACACAAATAAATCTACACGATGGTCGTAATATTTTGATTAAAAATCCAAATAAATACAATACAGGAGACACTCTAAAAATTAGTTTACCAGATCAAAAAGTGATGGAGCATATACCTTTTTCAGAAGGTGCAGCAGCATATTTGATAGGAGGCAGTCATATT
>CAZMJH010000227.1:0-2570 GCA_964566595.1 uncultured Candidatus Poseidoniales archaeon | reverse complement strand
TGAGAATCTTTCTGCAGCAGCTTCCATTTCCGCACTAGAGATTATTGCAATTGGCGTATTTACTAATGCATTAGCTAGTTCAATTGTTGGAGAATTAGAATTTGCAATGAAATCAGAATTTTCAATTTCATCTGCTAATCGAGATAATAATTCTTCTAACTTTATTTTGTTAGGCCGTTCTAATAAGCAAAGTTTCCAAACAAGAGCAATTTGAGTGCCAAATAAGTGTCCGAATGCGGCTCTTGGACACCTTCCACCAGGAACATGAATGTGATGTGATTGTTCATTCATTTCAGATAATCCTGCAAGTATTCCTCCCGAAGAAATTGTAATTATAGTTCCATTCGCTTCAATAATTTTACTAATGCCGTCTAAGGTTTCTTCAGTATTGCCGCTGTAAGATGTAGCTAGAACTAACCATTTTTTATTCCACCACGAGGGGATGCCATAATTTCTCCAAGTAACTATTGGAATGTTTCCTTCTGAATTAAATAATGTTTCTAAAAAACATCCTCCTGCTCCCGATCCCCCCATTCCAAGACATAAAATCCCATCCCATTCTCTTGAACCTACCTCATCTATCCAATTAGGCACTTCAAAATCAAATTGTGTAAATGCACGAATTAAATCATCAACAAAACTACGAAGGGAATCAAGCATACCATCAGAATCTAATTTTTCGGCCATTTCATTTAGGTTGGATTCAGTCATTGCAACCACTCCTATGTGTCATTGCTATCCGCGTGATGGTTTTGAACATCTCCCTGAGATGTGAGCATAGGAAGCGATATCCATTCATCTACAATATATGCGAGTTCTACATTTTCTCTGGTATCATTCCAATCCCAAGGCAAACTTACCATTTTTGTTTTCCAATCCCTTTCGTCTAAAAATTCAATAACGTGAGAATCTACATTTAGGGGAGTTACAGTAATTTGTTCATCTGTCCTACATACTACTTGTACAGTTTCTAAATCTCTCCAAGTTGCCCCTATTCGATGATTACGATTTATTCTTAGTAATGTAACTCCATTTGAAAGCCAAGCAAAAACACGATAATATTCAGATCTCCATAATAATATGTCTCCTACATCAAATGCTGGTTTACGATATACTATTGTCAATCTTGTAACGTCATTTCCATCTTTTCGTCCAACAATTTTGTTTGATTCTTTTGTTTGACCTCCCCAACGTTTTGTTAATTCTCTTGCCCACGATCTTGCAAGTCCTTTAGATCCAAAAACAACATCATAACCTCCTTGTACTGGGCCTTCTTTTGTAATAAAATGCATAGGATCATTTGGCAAACCATCAATAAATGTAGTTAGGCTTTGGCGAAGTGAATTTAATTCAGAGTCCTCAAGTTTTCTCCCTATTGAGCGAAGTTGTACAGTTGCTTCAAAATAATTTCCTGCCTTCCTTGATGCGGCGGTACTTACTCCATTTGAACATCTTAGTAATGTTTCATGACTATCTTGAAATGGGAGATTTGTAATATTTCCTTCAACATTTATGACTAATCTAGTATTTCTATCATCTATTTTTTGTGCAGTAATATCTACAACAACATCTTTTGCAATTTCATGTAATTCAAGATTTTTTTCTACCAACAAATTATGTAATTCTTCATCATTAAGTTCAATCCATCCCTGATCAGTTTGTATTGTTCCAGAGCGAGAGCAACGAGTATATTGTATTCTATCATCAATTCGAGAGATAGTATGTCGAACCCTTAAACAGGATTCGCACAATCGATTTATGTAAAGTGGGGGTTTGCCTCCACACACTATACAAAAGTCCTCTCCTAGTGACATGTTCCTCAAATGTCGCGTCCCGAAGACTATATCATAAAACCCACACATTCACAAATTTAATCAATTATAGGAGAAAATCAACAAACCTAAACGGTTTGGCATAACAAGAGTGAGATAAAATGTCCCTATGGTATTCAATGGATTTTTCACATTGGGTTGGCCTTATTTTTTTAATTTTAGCAGCAATATTTCCCTTTATTCTTGCTTGGAAAAATAAAACTAATTTTGCTTTAGCAACTACTATTTCGTTATTAGTTACATTTTTACTACAACGGATATTTGGATTAATTTATTCTCTTAGTGAAGTACATATGGATCCTCATAATTTGTTAGTTACTATACCAGATATCGCATGGGAACCTTTAGAATTACATCGAATGTTAACATCAACATGGTTACATGCAGATTATTTTCATATTTTGTCAAATGTAATTGTAATTGCATTAGTTGGTATACCTCTTGAATTAAGACTTGGAAACAGACGTTTTTTACTTGTATATTTGATTGGAGGTTTAGGTGGAAGTATTAGTTGGGTGATATTTAATGCGGGATCTACAGTGCCTGCATTAGGTGCCTCAGGTGCGGCATTTGGTTTACTCGGTGCTTATCTTGCATGTTGGCCTAAGGATGAGATTGAATTTCCTTTTATTTTGATTAGGAAATGGCCCATATCAATGATTGCATTAATTTATTTTGGTCTAGAAGTTGGAAGAGCATTTTCAGTATATGGGATGGGTGAATGGAGTAATGTGGGAC
>CAZMJH010000226.1:0-2570 GCA_964566595.1 uncultured Candidatus Poseidoniales archaeon | reverse complement strand
TAGTTAATGCCATTTGTGCAGCATTTGCTGTAATCTTGGCAAGAGGTCATATTTTAGCAGTAATAACTGCAGCAATTGCTTCTCCTATAACCTCCCTTAATCCCTTTCTAGCAGCAGGGTGGTTTGCTGGTTATGTTCAACTTAAAATGGATGAACCTACTACAGAGGATTTAACTAATTTTTTAAAATTAGAAGATTGGAAATCATATTGGACAAATCCTGCTGGAAAAGTATTATTGGTAACTGCTTTAGGTAATTTAGGAAGTATGTCTGGAGCATGGGTTGCTGCTTCTATTATAGGTGTATTTGGCACATTATAATTGAACTCCTTTTTACTTAAACTCATATGCCTAACCTCTTTCCGTAATACATGGAGGATGGTGATGTTGTCATTCTTGGTGGTGCTAGGACTCCTTTTTGTGAATGGTTAGGTGGAAAAAGAGGAGATGGAGAGCCCGGTGGCCGCTTATCTTCTATATCTGCTGAAGAACTTGGAACTATAGCAATAAAGGGGGCTTTAGAAAAAACAGGAACATCACCAGAATCGATTGATCTTGTAGTGATGGGTCATGCCCTTCAAACATCAGGGCAAGCAATATTTGGAGCTAGACACGCTGGACTTAATGCAGGTATTCCACAAGAAGTTCCAATGCTGACTTTGAATAGATTATGTGGCAGTGGTGCACAATCTATTGTTTCAGGTTCTCAAATGATAATGCTTGGAGAAGCAGAAGTTGTAATTGCAGGAGGAATGGAAAATTTGAGTCAGGCCCCTCATGTTTTGAGGGGTATGAGGGATGTTTACAAATTAGGTAGGCCTCCAAAAGCAGGAGAAGAACTCACCAAAGATATGGAGGATTATCTTTTTACAAATTTGATTGATAATACCTGTGGTTTATTCATGGCCCAAACTAGTGATGAATTATGTAAAAGAGTTGGTGTTAATAGAGAGGAAGCAGATGATTTTGCAGCATTAAGTCATAAAAGAACAGAAAAAAGTGTAGGTGGAAATTTATTTTCAAACGAAATAGTCTCTGTAGAAACAGCACATGAAGTCATTAATTCATCACATGAGGATCATTTTGTAAGAGACACAAGCAAAGAATCATTATCTAAATTAAGAACTCATTTTGGTCCAGAATCATTGGTTACCGCAGGCAATGCTTCAGGAGTGGTTGATGGCGCTGCTGCAGTTGTACTAAAATCTGGAAAAAGAGCAAGAGAGGATGGAGATAAACCACTTGCAAGAATAGTTTCATGGGGCATTGTTGGATTGGAACCTTCAATTATGGCTTATGGGCCTGTACCAAGTAGTAATAAAGCATTAGAAAAAGCGAATTTAACTGTAGAAGATATAGATCGTTGGGAAATCAATGAAGCATTTGCAGGTCAAGCAGTAGCCTGTATCAAAGAGTTAAATTTAGATGTAGAGAAAGTCAATGTTAATGGCGGAGCAGTAGGTTTAGGTCATCCATTAGCAGCAACAGGAACTAGGTTAGTCTTGACTTTAGCTCATGAATTAAATAGATGTGGTGGCAAATATGGTGTTGCAACTGCATGTATTGGAGGAGGACAAGGTATTGCTTTAATCATTGAAAGAATTTGAGGTGATTACTTGGAAAAAACCGTTGATGATATAGTTGAACAATATCTTATAACATCTAACCCTATTAAAAAATGGATTGCTATTAGTTTTGGTAGTTTGTTTACCTTTTTTTCGATTGCAGGGATATTTATTCCTGGTTGGCCAACTGTTTCTTGGGCCGTTCCTGCAGCATTTTTATTTTCTATTTCAAGTGAAAAATTATTTCGTTGGTCACTTACAAACAAATTTTTTGGTTCAGCAATAATGGAATATTATTCATCTGGAAAAACAATACCTAAACATGCAAAAGTAGGAATCTGTGCATTAATTTTCCTAATGGTAGTAATCTCTGCGATTTCAACATTTCACCTTGGAGATCCTGGTTATGGTTCTGCTACAATACTAATTGTGGGTTTAGCGGGAATCTTTTATGTTATTTTTATGGTAAAATCGAGAGATTCTATTAAAACAAAGGAAACATCTAACATTAAAATTGCTATGTATTCAATAATATATGTTTTAATGTTATTATTGCCTATAATTTATTCAGGAGCAGGATATGTTATTGCTTCACAATCAGGTTTAGAGTTAGCAAAAACATGTGGTGTTTTTGAAAATAATACTCCAAGCGATTGGGATATGGATGATGAAGATTGGTATCTTAATTATGCAAATGGAGAAGAAAGAATTAAAATGCGCGAAAATATGAATGTTAGCGAATATCAATTTTCTTTTGAAGAGGTTATTTTTCCAAGTAGATTTGATAATGTCATGATAAGTGGATGGTTTCAATTCGTAGATTTAGATGCACCTACAGTTGTAATTGCTCATGGAGTAGGAACAAATGGAAAGTGTAAACATGAACCTTTGATGATTTCCGCAATGTTGTATAAACATGGCATTAATGCCCTTTCTATAGATTTACAAGGGTATGGAGATAGCACCATAGTTGATGATTATATGAAGGTGGGTCAAACTGAATATT
>CAZMJH010000225.1:0-2589 GCA_964566595.1 uncultured Candidatus Poseidoniales archaeon | reverse complement strand
CCAAACATCCAGATTTTTGAACTCTTACACTATCTAAACCTGCACTTTTTGCAAGTAATTTTAGTTTAACCATTAGCTCTAAACTATTTTTATCCATACAACAACCTCTAATCGATTTTTCTTCCCTTTTATGTGAACAAATAAATACATGTTTTGTAAACCGAGGAGATTTTGTTTTTGTTATCTTCCCAGTCATGCTACCTCAACCTGATCAATCTTTGCTGCTAATATAAAATCGCTATTTGTCAGTCCATCAATTTTATGTGTCCAAATTAGAATTTTTACTTGACCCCAACCAAATTCATAATTTGCATGATGCCCTTCATTTTCACAAATTTCACCAGTATCATTAACAAATTTAAGAGCTTTTTCAAAATCATCAAATTCCCATTTTCTCTCAAGATGATGATTTTTTATTACTTTCCAATTAATATTTACCTCAGAAACTAATTCCTCAATCTCGTCTTCATTCATTGGAGAAACTCCACCCATACAAGGCACACATTTTTCTTCATGAAGGTTCATATTATCCCCACAAATGACTATCATTGCCACCTTGAGTTTTCTTTTCTATTCTTTCATGTAATTTTGTACGGCGCTTTTGATCTTCTTTTTCATATGCAATTAATTCTTCATCATCAATATAAGGGGGCCTCATATGTGCAATTAATTTCATAGATACAATTACGTCCTTAGCAACATAACTAACCTCTCCTGACTCGCTTTTAACCTCAATCATGTTTTTACCACTTGACATTAATCTTCCACGTATTGTTAATTCACGTTCTTTTGGATGCGCACGTGCATCTAATTCTATCTCTACAATATCATCCATACGCAACCCATGTCTACGATTGAGAAGTGTGCCTTCTAATATATCTGAATTTGCATCTAAATCTGGACAACCTAATTCTTCCCACAATGGCACAGCCCAATCTGGCAATTTCACATTAGAACGACGTTTTCTTCGACCAGTCACGATATCAACTAGACACCGCAAAAGTTCATGATGTAAAAACAACTCTATTTCATATTATCATACCATTTGGCTAAAAACATATTACTTTCACGTATGAATGAGGGGGGCATATGACTGCAGTACATTGGAAAAAACTTGCGACTGTGCCTTTTTCAGATGAAGTATTGGATAAAGGGTTTTCAAAAGGTCGACAAGCAGCAGATAATGTTTATGATCCCGATAAAATATTCCGAGTAAGAAAACAAATGTCAAGAATGATTCAAGCATCAGCAGATACCATTGCTGAACAATTAATGAATCATGTTAAAAGTTGGCCAAGTTTAGATCAATTAGAAGTATTTGACAGAGCCTTGATAGATGCTGCTGTTGGTTTAGATGACTATAAACACCATCTAAGTATGTTACAATGGGGAGCAAAACAAATAAGTTCAATAGCACGTCAAAACATAGAAAAAATTACAAAAACGGCTAATATTGAATTTATGCACACTACTAGAAGAGAAGCATATGGAAGAATAAGTAGTATCATTGGGCAAATTTCTAAGAGTCTAGAATGGTTAAATTCTGCAAGAGAGACATTAAAGAAATTACCTTCAATTGATCCAGTACATCCTTGCATAGTTGTTGCGGGAGCACCTAATGTGGGAAAATCAGCACTAATTTCTGCATTATCGACAGGAAATCCTGAAGTTGCATCATACCCATTTACCACAAAGCAATTACATCTTGGACATTTTGAGCATAGGCGTTTAAGATATCAGATAGTAGATACCCCAGGATTACTTGATAGGCCTATGACTGAAAGAAATCACATTGAAATGCAAGCAATAGCTGCACTGGAACATACGGGAAGTATTGTATTATTTGTAATGGATTATTCTGGAGAATGTGGAAGTAGCATAGAAGTACAAAATAATTTATTGGATGAAGTAAAAGAACTTCTAAAACAAAAAGAAATTATTGTATTAGAAACAAAGGCGGATCTAGTAGAAGTAAACAAAAAAGAGTGGGTAGAGGTTAAGTCATTAGAAACTAACTTAGACTTTGAAAAACCAAAAAACATAGATTTGAAATTTTTAAAGAATGAAAAAACTGGAAACATCATGATTAGTACAAAAGAAAATTTTGGATTAAAGTCAATAAAATTACACATAATTAACAAAATTAAAAACACACATGTTGAAAAACCACTTGAACTTCCAGATGGATGGTATAGATCTGATTTAGACTAAAACTCTACACCAGCAAATAACATTGTACTTCCAAATAAAAATGTAATAGAAGCGGTTACCCAATTTAATCTTGCTGTATAATCATATGTGACAATGTTGGCTGCTGCAGGATTCGCCTCAGAACTTATACTTCCTGTTGCTAACCTGTATTTTCCGGGTTTAACTTTCCATTCTAGGCCATCTTCTCCGGCAGAATCAGCACCTCCTGCCTCAAAATTCAATTGTTCTGCTTCACACGAAGTTAAACCTTGATCGTCAGGAGGACATTCTGTGGCATCACTCGCGGGAATTACACCAATCCATGTTGATTCAGATTGAGACCATTGAATAGAAATTTTAATTGAAAGGATTGAAAATTGAGTTGGTACTTCCAAATCG
>CAZMJH010000224.1:0-2600 GCA_964566595.1 uncultured Candidatus Poseidoniales archaeon | reverse complement strand
GCAGAAACATAAGTAAGAGTTCGTCCGTTGATATTTACCCACCAAGTATCTTTATCTTTGATGACATTGGCAATTATAATTTGACCTCCTTGGGAAATTTTAATGGTTTTAGATTGAATTGAAAACTCTGTTTTTGGTAAGTTATATTCTTCTTCATTTAATTTTATTTTTTTTACAAATTTTTCATTATCATTATTTTGTAAAGCAACGTCCCATGTTCCATTATTAGAATCTATTATTTTCATTATAACACCTATGGGAATTTTTTACTTAATTTTGAAAATGGATCATAATTTATTACTTTTTTATTAGAATCAGAAGATACAACAACCCCTTCTTGGGATATAGCACACGCTATTGCTCCAAAAGCAAGTAATTCAGAATCTTCAGGAGGAGTCCATCCATTTGGCCATTTTGTTTCTATTAAATTTGTATTCGTGTTTCCTATGATAACATCTTCATCACAAAGTAAAGCATGTAAAAATTCAAGATTTGTGTGTAGACCCAATAAAACAGTTTCTTGTAATGCATGTTTCATTCTCATTATTGCAGTTTTACGATCAGTAGCATGAACAATTATTTTTGCGATCATTGGGTCAAAATTTGTAGCTATTGTATTCCCTTCTACTACTCCAGAATCAACTCGGATACCAGGTCCTTGTGGCATTTCTAATCTAAGTAATGGCCCTGCAGATGGTAAAAAACCAGAAGACGGGTCTTCAGCATAAATTCTAGATTCTATACTATGTCCATTTAATGAGATTTGATTTTGTGTTATCTCTAAAGGAATTCCAGCTGCAATTTTAAATTGTTGGTGAACAATGTCAATACCGGTTACAAATTCAGTAACAGGATGTTCAACTTGTAATCTTGTATTCATTTCTAAAAAATAGAAATTTTCACCATCTAATAGAAATTCTACAGTGCCTGCTCCCATATATGTTACAGCAGCAGCAGCGGCAATACCTGCAGCACCCATACGTGAGCGTAATCTTTCATCAACAACAGGAGATGGACATTCCTCAATCACTTTTTGATGTCGTCTTTGTAAACTGCATTCTCGTTCACCTAAATGAATAATATTTCCGTAACCATCTGCAAGAATTTGTATTTCAATATGTTTGCAGCCGGTAAGTAATTTTTCTGCATAAATCCGTCCATCTCCAAAAGCAGTTTCTGCTTCTCTTTGAGCTGATTCTATTGCCTCAGCAAGTTCACTCGGACGATTGACAATACGCATACCTTTCCCTCCCCCTCCTGCGCTAGCCTTGAGTAATAATGGAAAACCCAAGGTTGGGCTAATTTTGATTAATTCTTCATGAATATCTTTTGTTTTTGAAGAAGTAACTTCGTGACCCGGAACCAATGGTATTCCCACACGCCTCATTTTTTCTCTTGCAGCCATCTTATCTCCCATTACTTCGATAGCATCAGGAGAAGGTCCAATCCATACAATTCCTGCATCATCAACTGCTTTTGCAAATTCTGCAGATTCCGATAAAAATCCAAACCCTGGATGAATTGCTTGAGCTCCAGTTTGTTTTGCTGCATTGATTATTGCATTAATATTTAGATAAGTATCCTGTAAAGTTTCACCCTCAAGTAAATAATTTTGATCACACAAATTCAATATTGGGGAATTATTATCTTCAGAAGTATAAATTGCTACTGTACTAAGTTGAAGTTCTTTACATGCTCTAGCAATTCTACAAGCAACTTCTCCACGATTAGCAATAAGAACACTACCAAATGGAAATTTTGCATTATTCATCCATTCAGGTGCCAGCATCCTCATTCCTCATCATTAACATGCCAATCGGGGTTACGTCTTTCTATGAATGCACCAAGTCCTTCTTGCCCTTCTTTTCCACCACGCATTACACTTGTTGTTTTCAAAGTATAATCTCTTAACTCTTTCATATTTTCATTCCAATCATCAAATGTTTTGCATAAGAATTTTGCTTGTTCAATTGCAGATGGTGCACTTGTAAGAACTTGAGAAATTATTTTTTCACAATTTAGTAATAAATCTGTATCATCCTTGGCAATTTCATCAATAAAACCAATTCTTAATGCTTCATCAGTATTAATTCTAGATCCTAACATTGCGAGTCTACGAAATTGTGCACTGCCTAAACGTCTGTATACATAAGGGCCGATAACCGCAGGTAATATTCCCAATTTTATTTCACTCATGGCTATTTTAGAACCATCTGTTGCAATAACATGATCCAAACAAGCAATTAATCCTGCACCTCCTCCAAGTGCAACACCTTGGATGAGGCCAATTGTAAAGCAAGGATGCGACCATATCCCGTAAAATAATTCATCTAATCTTTTAGCATCTTTCTCATTTTCTTTTAATGACGCTTCACCACTATCTTTCATCCAATTAATATCAGCTCCGGCACAGAAATGTTTTCCGTTTCCTTTGAGAACAATAATTCTAGGCAAAATATCTCCTGAATCAGATGTTAATGAATTTGCTGTTGCTGCTGAATTACTTGCTGCCCAAGAAAAAACATCAATTAATTCTTGTATCAACTCAGGGCTTAACGCATTGAAAACATCAACACGATTAAGGGAAATTTCCAAAACAG
>CAZMJH010000223.1:0-2602 GCA_964566595.1 uncultured Candidatus Poseidoniales archaeon | reverse complement strand
ACGAAGTTATTGCTGCACTAGAATCTGAAAGAAAAATAATGATTAAAGATGCAAAGGAGGGTAGTAGGGTTTCAAAACCTAAACCAGCATATACAACAGCAACTCTTCTTCAGGCTGCAGGATCTTATCTTGGATGGGGTGTTGGTAAAACAATGGTCGTTGCACAAGGACTCTATAATAATGGATTTATTACTTACATGAGAACGGATTCTACAAGAACAGACCCCGCAGCAAGAAATGCTGCCAGAGCACATATAGAAGAAAAATGGGGATCAGATCACTTAGGAACAGCACCAGGTCCTGGTGCTGGAAGTGCTAAAGATTCAGCAGCACAAGATGCTCATGAGGCAATAAGGCCTACAAATGTCGAATTGGAATCTGTTGAGGATGCAGAACAAAATAGATTGTACGCATTAATTAGAGCGCAATTTTTATCAACCCAAATGTCTGAAGCAAAATATTCTAATTTATCTTTAGTTGGGGGCGTGAAAGGATTTAATCGTCCACTTAATTCTAAAGTTGAATGGCGTACTCATGCAGGTTGGGAAGCAGCATTCATTGTTACAGGAAGAAAACAACCGCTTATTGAAAGGCCAAAATTAGATTTAATGCCTGGTGCCGAACACCCTCTTGATGATGTTGAAGAAAACCCAGTATTTATTCAGGACGAAACAAAACCACCAGCAAGATTCAGACAACCATCTTTAGTTGCTCAAATGAAAAAATCGGGAATTGGTAGACCCTCAACATACGCGTCTACAATTAAAAAATTATTAGATCGCAAATATTGTGAATCTGGTAGTGCGGGTCTTGAACCAACTGATTCAGGAAGAACATGTTGGCTTGAAGTAGCTCCTCATTATTCAAATCAAGAAGAAGAAGAAGTATCATTCATATTTTCTGCGGAATTTACTGCAGATATGGAAGAAAGATTGGATTTTATTGAGAGAGGAGAAAGAGAAGCACATGAGGTATGGGACGGATTCATCACTCATTTCAAAAATTTACATGCACTAGCCTTAGAATTAAAATCAAAAACACCAACACCTAGGCAAAAAGCATTATTTGACAGATTGTGGGTGGAAACTGATGAAAAACGTAAAGGAGAAATTTTATCGGAATTAGATTTAGATGATGAAAATAAAATTACAGGAGAACAAATGAAAGGTGTACTTGATACATTAACTTCAGAAACATCATTACCCGTATCAGAAGCGCAATTAAAATTCATAACATCATTACTTGAACAATTTACAGGAGAACAATCAGATGCATTTGCAGTAGTTAAAATTTCATCTCTGGAAGAACTTACAGGTGGTAGAAAAGGAACAGCAAGTAAATTAATCGAATACCTTCTTGAACATACAGAATTAGCCCCTTCTCCTGCATCTCCTAAGCAATTAAAATTCATCGCAAATTTAGCTGAAAAGGCAGAAATGAATGAAGTAGATGCATGTGCATTAGTGGAACTTAAGAATTACAATGAATTAACTGGTGGTAGAAAAGGAACTGCTAGTACTTTGATTAATGCATTAAAAAAATTAAGCAGTAATAAAAAAGGTGGAAAAGGAAAAAAACCATCTTCTTGAACTCTTTCGTAGTGTCATGACCGGATACTGGTTAATGAAATCGGAACCTCATGTGTATTCATTTGAGGATTTAATTAACGATAAGACTACACATTGGGACGGAGTAAGAAATTATCAAGCGAGAAATTTTATGAGAGATAAAATGAAAATCGGAGATTATGTTTTATTTTATCATTCAAACACCAAACCACCACATATAGCGGGTATTGCAAAAGTGCATAAAGAAGGCTATCCTGATTTTACTGCCTTTGATTCAGCAAGTAAATATTTTGATGCATCTTCAAGTCCTGATAATCCTAGATGGATTATGGTGGATATTGAGGCGATAATTCCATTGGGTAAGATAATTCCATTAGGCGATCTGAAAGAAAATCCTGCACTTGATGAAATGCTTGTTGTCCAAAGAGGGCAGAGGCTTTCAGTACAACCCGTTGAAAAGAAGCATTTTGATGAAATATTAAGAATGTCAGAAACAAGTATTTGACGCGTAGTTATTTGAAAGCAGTTCCCTTCGCTCAAACATGGGCTCACACGAAATGAAGGTATCTGCGCGAGCATCTGGTATTGAATATGCGATAAGAGATGTAGTAGTTCCAGCCACAAAACTTGAGGCCCAAGGACATAAAATTATCAAATTAAATATTGGAGACCCACTTGCTTATCCAGGATTACCAACACCTCCTCATATGATTGAAGCATTTCAAAAAGCAT
Source organism: uncultured Candidatus Poseidoniales archaeon (assembly GCA_964566595.1). GTDB lineage: Archaea > Thermoplasmatota > Poseidoniia > Poseidoniales > Poseidoniaceae > MGIIa-I. The sequence goes on along the minus strand of CAZMJH010000223.1, from coordinate 302 downwards.
TAGGTGAACAAGAGAATGGATATTCGCCATCTTATGGTATACCTGAGTTAAGACAGGCTATTGCAGAAGACGAAACACAAAAGAAAAATGGGGGATGGAATTGTAAGGCTGAAGATGTTTATGTTTGTCATGGAGTTACTGAAGCATTACAAATTATTTTTGCAGCATTTTTAGAAGAGGGTGACATATTACTTAGCCCTGGCCCACATTACCCTCCTTATCTTACATATCCTCAATTATATGGCGGAATTACAGTAGAATATAGATTAAAATCAGATGACAATTGGTCAATAGATTTTGAG
>CAZMJH010000222.1:1389-2616 GCA_964566595.1 uncultured Candidatus Poseidoniales archaeon | reverse complement strand
ATAAGGCTTGAACTAACCACCCCACATGCGCTTTTCCCGAAGGCTCATATCCAACATAACAACGAATTATATCATCATCTAATGTACTTGGCACCCCTAAAATTCTATCAATCAAGTGATTTATTCCTACAACTTCTTCAGTAGAATAAATCATATTTACTAAATTTCGTTTTTGCTCATCATTCAACGAATTAATGTTGGGATATTCTTCCCCATAACTAGAAATAATTCTAGAGATTTCATCATCCTGCAAAATCTTTAGTCCCATTAATAATTCAACTCTCAAGCATTTTGTTAATTTTTCCGCTTAAACTTAGGGCTCTAGTTGCATTTCCTTCCTCAAGTTTTTGTTCCACTTCTGCAATCATTTCTTCTGCTTTAGCTCTTTTTTCATCAGTAACTTTACTTGATAATGCCATAAGTTTCCTAGCCATATTTATGCCGGATTTTGCTTTTGCAATTTTCTTTCCATTTTCTTTGGCCTTATCTCCCCGTTGTTTTGCATTATATCCAGTAGCATCATCTAGAAATGCAGACCATCTTTTTCTTGATTCCATGGCTTTTTCTTTCCCACCATCTTCTTCTAAGAAATTTTGTAAATCTCCTCCTTTTAATTGTTGTACATCTACTGCTAATTTTCCATCTTCATCAAAATGAGCCTCTATATTGGTCATGAGCCCCCATTCTGCCATAAAACCATCATTTTCAGTATCTTTAACATTTGTAAAATGTGCATTAGCTAGGGCTTTTAATCCTCCCTCAGAATTTATTATTTTCATTAAACCACGTTTGACTTCAAAGCGTTCCATGTACCCTCGAGTCGTAACGTGTCCATAAGCATCACGATTAGAATTAGGATTTATTTATGAAGCGGTGGCGATAAACATAGGAAACTTTTCGCGACATACAATGCGGCCCGCGAAATCTCGATACTTTCTTGCCACAATTTTATTAATTTGTATGATGATGTTATCTTCAGTATCGATTTCAGCCGAAGAATCTGGCTTGGTGAGCCAAATTTCAATTTCAGCAGAGGGTAAATTATCAAATCAAGCTTTACAATTAACAAATGGAGATATTTCTAATTCAGGTGAAGAATTGTTTATTGTTGGAGAATCTGGAGAGATTTGGTTAATACCTACTGACAATCCCAAAGATGGAATTAAGATTACTAATTCTTATGATGAAGATTTGTATGATGTTTCTTGGCATCCTGGAGGTCAAAGT
>CAZMJH010000222.1:0-1379 GCA_964566595.1 uncultured Candidatus Poseidoniales archaeon | reverse complement strand
GATAATGGTACATTATTGCGTTATACAAACGGAGCAATTGAGAGACCGATTGAACATGTAACTCTTTATGGTGAATCTATGAGAGCAATTGATTGGGTTCCTAGTGGGCAAGTTGCTTATCTTGGAGGAGAGAATGGTTCATTGTATAGTTATTATAATAATACTTTAACAAATTTAAATATTCCTTGGGATGATGAAATTTCAGGTATTGCATGTCATGTTCAAGAGGATTTTTGCGTTGTAATATCGCGTAGTGATGGAATAGGACTTATTGATAGAGATGGTAATTTTCATGAAATTGGTTTGATTGGAAGAGTATGGATTGATGCAATCTGCCCGGAAGGAGTTTCTGATAGATGTGTAGTTATTGGAGGCGGTAGAGCAATTGCAATTTTTCAATATGATCGAGTTAATCCCGAAAATTCTGAGATGTTAGAATATCCAAGTGGTAGTCAAATTTCCTATGTGTCAGAATTTAGTGGAGAGTTTCGGTCATTGTCAATAGGATTTAATGATCAAGTATTTATTCAAGTTGTTCCATTTGGAATTGTAGAATTTTCAGTAGAAAGCATGCAGAGTTTTGCTTGGTTAATACCAGATGATGTAAGTACTGCATCTGTAGAATTGTCTGCTACGACTCCGTTAGTGAGTTGGGAAGAACGGTTACGTGATGGTTGGATAATTTCTACTGATGGAAGCATATCTCAAATGTCTGGAAAACAACTTTCTGGAGATGTAATGGGGTATGCATTAGTTGCATTAGTAGCAGTAAGTGTTCCCGGAGCAATCTTGGGGTTAATTTACATGTCAAGTGATACGCTTCAAAATAAATATCTTGGTTGGAGAAAACGAAGACGTCAAAAGAAAATTGGTAACGTAAAGAGTAAATCTAAAAGATGAGGTCTAAAATTAAAGCCAAGCGTTATGAATTGGATGCTACCGCCACTTATTGAGGAAAACACATGCCATACGAAGCCCTTGATTTCTACGACATTGATTCGTTACTTACTGAAGAAGAATTAATGATACGCGATATGGTTAGAGAATGGGTAGATGAAAAAGTGATTCCTAATATAGAACAAGCATGTCGTGAGGGAGTATTTCCAGATGAATGGAGGCAAGATCTTGGGGAAATGGGAATTCTTGGTGCCCCGCTTGAAGGTTATGGATGTCCTGGACTTTCTTATACCGCATATGGATTAATTTGCCAAGAATTAGAAAGAGGAGATTCAGGAGTACGTTCATTCGCTAGTGTTCAAGGTTCATTGGCCATGTATCCTATTTGGGATTTTGGTAGTGAAGAACAAAAACAAAAATATCTTCCAAAAATGGCCACTGGAGAATATATAGGTTGTTTTGGCCTTACTGAACCAGATTAT
>CAZMJH010000221.1:0-2617 GCA_964566595.1 uncultured Candidatus Poseidoniales archaeon | reverse complement strand
GAAGAAAGACCAAGAAAATCTGCATCTTCATCTATTACTGTTCTAACAATCTGTTCAGGAGTTCTTCGAAGTCCTGTATAGATTATCTCGTGACCTGCATCTCGTAAAGCTCTTGCAACAACCTTAGCGCCTCTATCATGACCATCAAGGCCCGGCTTTGCTATGATAATACGTAAACGCTCATCCATGTCATGCCATAGTAAGGAGTCTATCAAATAGTTTCTTTGTCAATTAACGATTACAAGGTTTTTACCACTATTATACCAAATCAATATGAGGCTCGTATTACCTGTGTAGCATGAAAGCAATGGCATCTGACGACGAGAAACTATCTGATTTGCGTTCTCGGAAGGCAAGAGCTGAAGCTGGAGGAGGGGCTTCTAGAGTTGAAGCACAACACAAAAAAGGCAAATTAACTGCAAGAGAAAGATTAGAATTATTGGTTGATGAAGGTACATTTCATGAAATAGATTCACTGGTAGAACATCGATGCAGAGATATCGATATGGACAAAAATGTAATTCCGGGAGATGGCGTAGTTACAGGTCATGGAAAGATTGATGGTAACTCAGTATATTGTTTCGCTCAAGATTTTACAGTTTATGGTGGATCTCTCGGAGAAATGCATGGTTTGAAGATTTGTAAAATTCTTGATATGGCACTGAAAACTGGTGTTCCGGTTGTTGGAATGAATGATAGCGGAGGTGCTAGAATTCAAGAAGGAGTCGCAAGTCTTGGTAGTTACGCAGAAATATTCTTTAGAAATGTTAGAGCAAGTGGCGTAATCCCCCAAATAAGTTTGATTATGGGTCCTTGTGCTGGAGGAGCAGTATATTCTCCTGCAATAACTGATTTTGTAATAATGGTAGATAAATCATCACATATGTTTATCACTGGACCTGAAGTTATCAAAACGGTAACTAATGAAATTGTAAGTTTTGAGGATTTAGGAGGAGCTTCAACTCATAGTAGTAAATCAGGAGTCTCCCATTTTACAGCAGAAAATGATGAAGATGCCATCAATATAGCACGAGAATTAATCTCAATATTGCCTGCAAATAATCTTCAAAAACCTCCTTCTAAAAAATGCAATGATAAATCTTCCCGTCTTTGTGAAGATATAAGGAATATTGTACCTGATGATCCAAGCCAACCATATGATGTAAAAGATGTCATTTCATCCATAGTAGATGATGGTGCTTTTTTAGAAGTTCAAGCAGAATGGGCACCGAACATAGTAGTAGGATATTCTCATTTAAATGGAAATTTAATAGGAGTTGTTGCAAATCAACCCTTATTTCTTGCTGGATGCTTAGACATTGATGCATCAAATAAGGCAGCTAGATTTGTAAGATTTTGTGATGCATTTAATGTTCCATTACTCACATTAGAAGATGTTCCAGGTTTTCTTCCTGGTGCATCTCAAGAATGGGGCGGGATTATACGGCATGGCGCTAAACTATTATTCGCTTTTTCAGAAGCAACAGTACCTAAACTTACAGTAATAATGAGAAAAGCATATGGTGGAGCATATGATGTTATGTGCTCAAAACATATTAGAGCAGATTATAACATTGCATGGCCAAGTGCTGAATTAGCAGTAATGGGTGCAGATGGTGCAGTGCAAATAATTCATCGAAAAAGAATAAATTCTGCAAGAAATTCAAATGAAGAAAGATCACGATTAGTTGATGATTATAAGGATACTTTTGCAAATCCCTACCGGGCTGCAGCATTAGGATACATTGATGATGTAATCAATCCAAATGAAACCCGTAAAAAATTATGTCAGGCCCTTAACATGCTTATAGATAAACAAGAAAATAGACCTGAAAGAAAACATGGAAATATACCATTATGAGTTGTTATCATGAACGATATAGAAAAAGAAAAAATTGCAGCGATGATTGCATTATTATTACATCTTGACAGAGATACTGATAATTTTAATCAAGGTCGTAAAATAAAAAATATGTGGGCCTTAGAACATAGAAGAAGAATAATGGGTTTGAAAGGTGTTCGAGAATCAAAACAGTCACGAACAACATGGAGATGATTTCATGACAGATGAATATGAAATTGAAGTTGATGGTGAAAAATTCAATGTGGAAATTGAAACTCTTTCAAAAGGTTACGCTGTCAAAGTTAATGAAAATACATATGAAATAAAAATTCCAGAAGGACAAATAAGTAATGCTCCTAAAAAACGTTCACCTAAAGGAGGAAAGAAAAGTGGGGTCATCTCCTCATCAATACCTGGAAAAGTTGTAACAATAGAAGTTGATGTTGGAACTAGCGTTAAAGAAGGACAAGTTTGCATGATTCTTGAAGCTATGAAAATGCAAAATGAAATAAGTGCTCCGATTTCTGGAATTGTAAGTGAAATTAATTGCAGACCAGGATCTTCTGTTGATGCAAATGTACCACTCATTGTTATCAAACCCGATGAAAGTGACTAAAACAATACAAGGGTTATTATCAAACTAAGTTTTCCTAAGTATATGTCAGGTGAGCCTTGTTGTGATGTTATTGGATGTGACAACAATGGAGAAGTAATTAGTAGACTTTCACCCGAGGGTTATTTAGTTGCTACAGGCAAAAAAGCATATTCATTTAG
>CAZMJH010000220.1:0-2619 GCA_964566595.1 uncultured Candidatus Poseidoniales archaeon | reverse complement strand
TCCATCATTATCTAAATCTGGACATCCTAAACCTGCGCTTGTATCAAAACCATACTCATTAGGACAAGCATCAGAGTTATCTCCAACACCATCTCCATCTGTATCAGCCCATTCAGAAGAATTATTTGGGAATGGGTCCAAATCATCCTCTACCCCATCTCCATCTGTATCAAAATCTTCATCATCATGACAACCATCATTATCTAAATCAAATGTATGATTACCAATAAAGCCCTTTGGACAATTATCCTCTTCGTCAAGGTGAGAATCATTATCGTCATCTAAATCCTCTTCATCTGCACATCCATCCCCATCATAGTCATATTGAGATTCGCTAAAGGGGCAGGGATCAATTAAATCATTCAACCCATCTCCATCTGAGTCTCGTTGTTCAGCAGAACATCCATTCTCATCTACTTCTACGTCTAATTTTGTATCTGTGCACAAATCCTCATCATTCGTAACGCCATCTTGATCATCATCTCTTTGTGACCATGAACACCCATTACTATCTACGGTAATTAAATCCTCAGTCCAAACACAATCATCATCCACATCTATTATTCCATCACCATCTGTATCTGGTACACCTATATTTTCAATAGCAAATTGAGAAATAAATTTATGCATTACTCGTGTTGGATGAGCTTTGTCAAAGAATAGATATTCATCGGGATTATGGACAAGTGTCGAACTACTATCACAAATTGGTAAGAAAATGGAAACGATAATTCCTCCTCCATCTGAACAAGCAGACCCTTCTACATTAGTAAGTCCCAATGCTTCCTTATGGGAAACTACGTCATTAAAAGCAGTCCATGCATCAATATGGTGCACATGTATCCCTAATTCGGTAGAAAGGTTTGAAATTAAATTTGAGAGTTTTTCATTATATGATACTACTTCTGATGCAATTTCATTTTGTTCATTTTGAGATCTACTTAACCCCTCAGGAGTTTTTTCTAATGGCGGCACATTTGGAATGATAAACTCAATAGCCCCTGCACTTGCCAATTGGCGAATATGAGATTCCATATTTGCAACAATAATATCTGAACTTGCAGAACCATACAAGAAATCATTTCCTCCTGCCCAAAGAGAAATTACATTATCCGAAGGAATATTTGCCTGAACATCAGTCAAATAGTTGTTGATTTGGGTGCCTGAATTAGGTAAAAAAATATACGAATATCCCTGCCCTGTTTGAGAGCCCCCAAAAGCCCTATTATCTCCTGATTCACTACCAGAACCTATGCTTGTAGAAACACCATATTTTTCAGAAATATAATCTATCCAAATCTTACCATTTGAAAATCTATTTTGCCAATAAGGAGGCACATCAGGAACATTTACTATTGAATCCTTAGCATTCCCCATATCACTTAATGAATCTCCAAAAACAAGTAAATTAGGAATCTGTGGAAAAATTGTATTTTTAAAAACAGTAAATGAAATATTTTTTTCTCCGTAAATTGTGTTTGATGAATCCCTTATTTCAATTGAAAAAGTATGGAAATGTGTATTATTGTAAAAATTTTTGAGAATTACTACAAAATTTGTAGTTGCTGAAGATGCTTGAAATTCATAAGAATCCCTAAGTAACTCCGTATCATTCTCATCATTTAATGTCCAATTTCCATAAAGTAATACTCCTGAAGGTAAATCAGTTGCTGATACTGAAATTGGGATAGTTTGATTGGACAACCAATCCTGTCTTGGAAGTAAGATAGAAACTTCTGTTGACCTTCCCTGTATTGCCATTACTGGAATACAGATTTGTACAAAAAAGACCATGATTACAAACATAGTCAGTTTTCGCATAAAATGTCTGAAATTTTACTTTATTAATTAATCTTACAATTATGTTTTTTGCCAATCAGACCCATTCCACCATAATGTACTACCGTCACTCATACTTCTCCAAGTATGTCCTGCTTGATCTGTCCATTGATTAACAACAGTTGGTACAACATATGTTTGTTCTACTATCGGATTAGTTTGGAAATTCATTATCGGTGAATCTTTTACTATTTCTTCTCCTTTTCGCCCTCTTAACATAAAAACAATAATTCCCCCAATTAATATCAGAAAAACAAGTGAACCAACTACAAGTGTCATTTGTTGTTTTGCTTCTTCTTCGGCAGCAAGTTCTGCAGCTGCTTGTTGATTATCACCTACACCGTCTCCATCTGTATCTAATGTTTCATTTGCATCATTAGGAAACACATCTTGACTATTGCTTATTCCATCTCCATCATTATCTATTAATGAATCACAACCATCAGGAATACTATCTTGGTCAACATCTACTTTGTCATCTGAATTTGCACACAAATCCGAATTATCTCCTACACCATCCATGTCTGTATCTGTTGTTTCATTTACATCATTATCGAAAGCATCTGCACTATTTCCTACTCCATCGCCATCTGTATCTATTGTTTCTGTAGCATCATTTGGAAATGCATCTTCGCCATCATTAACTCCATCTTCATCAGTATCCACCATAGCCGGATTTGTCCCATTAAGAATTTCATCATCATCACCAATACCATCACCATCGGTATCAATTAATGGATCACAACCATCTGCAATTCCGTCTCCATCTACATCTATTGA
>CAZMJH010000219.1:0-2657 GCA_964566595.1 uncultured Candidatus Poseidoniales archaeon | reverse complement strand
ACCATTAGGAGATTTACCACCATTAGGAGATTTACCACCATTAGGAGATTTACCAGATTTGCCTCCTTTGGTAAAGGAAATTTCTTGTCCAGATTGTAGTGCAAAATTTATGTCAAGAGATTTGAATAAACGAGTATTAATGTGTCCAATTTGTTCTAATAAAATTTATTTGAGTTGATTAAAAATGCGAGCAATTATTTTGGCGGGAGGACGTGGTTCAAGGCTTGGAGGACTTACAGATTCCCGTAGCAAAGTAATGCTTCCATTAGCAGGAAAACCAATGCTTAATTGGTTGTTACATGAACTTGAAGAAACAAATGTCGAAGAAGCCATTATTGTTCATTATTATGCAGGAGAACGGATATTGACACATTTTGGTTCTGGCCGCAACTTCAAAATTAAATTGAAATTTATAAAACAGCATAGTGATAGAGGTACAGTTGGATCATTAATGACGGGACTTTCACTTCTTGATGATGATGATGATAGAATTTTGATCTTAAATGGGGACAATATGGTCGATTCTAAATCACTTAAATCATTATTGGATTTAGAAGGCAATGGATTGATTGTAAGTGAACATAATAATCCTCATCATTATGGTGTTGTTGAATTTAAGGGTACTACTGTTAAAAGTATTACAGAAAAACCAGATGTTAATCAAATAAGAAGTAGAATGGTATCTACAGGAGTTTGGCTATTAAATAAAGAAGTAATAAATAATATTCAATTAGAATTTGAAGAAGGACAAACAGAGTTGTCAACATCTATTTCCAAACAAATAAAAAAAGGATTGAATATTGAGACAGTTAGAACAGATAATTGGCATGATGTGGATCATCCGTGGGATTTACATAAATTAAATCGTTATATCCTAAAAAGGATGGAACAAACAATATCTTCCAAAGCAGAAATTGCAGAATCTGTTACTATAGAGGGAGATGTACAGATTGGCCCCGGAACAATAATTCATTCGGGTTGTGTAATTCAAGGGCCAGTACATATTGCTGGAAATTGTGAAATCGGGCCACTTGCAGTTATTACAGGTTCAACATCTATTTCCTCTGGATGTCGTATAGGCCCATTTACTAGAATTAGATCATCACTTATTATGCGTGATGTGCAAATAGATTCTAATTGTTCTATACATCATTCTATTATCGGACCGGCTACTTCGCTTAAATCAAATGTGCAGGTAGATGCGGGTCCGGTAGAGAAAATTGTCAGAAACACACATTACCCTATTCGTCGGCTGGGATTAGTAACCGGTGAGGCTTGCATGCTTGAACAAGGAGTTATTTGCGCACCTGGTACAATGCTTGGCTCACAAGTTTGGGTAGGTAGAAGGACACGTTTAACTGGTGAACATGAAACAGGTGTAAGGCTAATGGGGGGTGGGGTTTAATGTGTGGTATTTTTGGCATTATTGGTGAATTAAATACTACTGAGATATTGATGCAGGGATTAAGAAGAATGGAATATAGAGGTTATGATTCTTCAGGTATTTGTTTAGTTAATGGACGTACTTTAGTTCGTAAGAGAGCAGTAGGTCATTTGACCAATTTAGAACCATTGTTGGTTGATTTGCCGAATTCAGAATGTGGAATTGCTCACACAAGGTGGGCAACTCATGGACCTCCTACTGTGGAAAATGCACATCCTCATATGTCTACTAAATTGGATGTTGCAGTAGTCCACAATGGAATAATTGAAAATGAGATTTATTTGAAAAACCAATTAAAATCCATAAATAAAAAAATAAAATTCGAGTCAGAAACCGATTCTGAAATTGTTGCACATTTATTATCAACCGAAATTAAAACTAAAGGTCTAAAGATAAATAGTGCAAAAGAAGATGATTTTCTTTTATGTTGGAAAGCAGTAATTGATCAATTAGAAGGTTCATTTGCTCTTGCAGCAGTTATACAAGGACGTAATGATATTATTTTATTCGCTCGTAGGTTTGCTCCATTAATCATTGCTCATGATGGTAAAAAAGGATTACTTGCGAGTGACGTATCTTGTTTAGTAGGCTTAACTGAAAATGTATTTTTCCTTGAAGAAGGAGATTGGGGTGTCATAAACAATACAGATGTGAGAATTTTCAATAAAGATGGAGATTCAGTTAAAGCAGAATCTAAAAAATTAGAATGGAAATTAGGGGATGCAGAATTAGGTGGATATCCTACATTTATGCTCAAAGAAATTTATGAACAACCAAGAGTCGTAAGAGATTGTTTAAGAGGAAGATTATCTAGGGATAAAATCAAAGAAGTATCGATACCTTATCATCCAAGATTTTTAAGAATTGTTGGTTGTGGAACAGCATATAATGCAGGATTGTTAGTACGATATTATATTGAACAATTATCAAAAATACCAGTCTTATTAGATCATGCTCATGAATTTCGTTATGGTGCACCATCAGGGCCGAAATCATTAGTGATAGGTATTAGTCAATCAGGTGAAACGGCAGATACTTTAGCAGCAATTCAAGCTGCACATGAACGTGGTTATCCTACTTTAGGAATAGTGAATGTTGAAAGTAGTACTATGGCTAGAAATGTAGATTCAGTCATAGGAATAAGGGCGGGGCCAGAAAATGGTGTTGCCTCTACAAAGGCGTTTACAGGTCAAGTACTTGGTGGATTATTAGT
>CAZMJH010000218.1:0-2687 GCA_964566595.1 uncultured Candidatus Poseidoniales archaeon | reverse complement strand
AATTCTTCAAGAATTCTTGCTTCTTCAAAGTGTCCAATTCTTGCCTTTGCCATTACAGGTATTGATGTAGTTTCAATAATTTCTTTAATTAGATCAGGATGACTCATTCTTGCTACTCCTCCATCCTTACGAATGTCCGCAGGAACCCTTTCAAGAGCCATGACAGAACATGCACCTGCATCTTCTGCAATATGTGCTTGCTCTGCATTTACTACATCCATTACGACTCCTCCTTGTTGCATTCTAGCAAAGCCGCGTTTGAGTAATTCAGTGCCATGACGCATAGAACTAAGATCAAATTTTTGCGTCAAAAAAATCACCTTGAGAATCAGTCATCAGCAAGAATTGGAGATTCACCTGTAGCAATTTCCAAATCAGGAGCCTCATTTTCATTTCGTGCTATCCATTCTTCTTCATCTTCAGGTACATCCGTATCTGCAAAAATTGCCTCAACTGGGCATTCAGGGATACAAGCAGCACAATCTATACATTCATCAGGATCGATTACAAGATATGTTTCAGCTTCCTTAAATGCTTCAACTGGACAAACAGCCACACACTCTTGATATTTACAATTAACACAGCCACTTACTACTACATGGGTCATAATTCTCAAATCATCGGAGAATAACACTTGATATGAAACTTCCCGTTCAAATAGAAAATTCGGGGGGTGTGTTTAGCCAACCTCTTCTTTCACAACGTTCTAATGAATCAGTTAATAATTTCAATAATACTTTTTTAGGATTATCTCCTGGATAAACTTCAATTTTAGCAATTATTTTTATGGATTCCTCATTATTATTTACTTGCATTAAATTTCCTTTTACAAGTTCAAATTGACTTAATCGAAAATGAAATCTATTTTCTTCATCAAGTTTAGAATCAATATCTTCAATTAATGAATTTAGTATTATTCCTCCTAATCTTGAAAAAGCCATTCTTGATTGACTTCTTGATAATTTGATATTCATTAATGTAATTGGAGATCCATGAAAGGAGGTTGTTTTTTCACAATTAACAATTCCTTTTTTACCACAAAACCATTCCAAACTTTTAGTTAGTAAATTAATATCATGTAGTCCTGAAGCAATTGTTGAACAGGTCATTGCATGAATTGGCATGAATAGTGCTGAAGGATTAAGTGAATATATCATTTCCATTTATATGTTTAATTTTTCGTTAATTATGCCATATTTGTTGTTTTTCAATATGCGGTTATTACCATGCAATTCATATATACGTCGTAAGTCGCAGAGTCGCTACACTGAGAGGAATACCTATGGCTGTACGTACTAGTGCTCAATCACGTAATTTGGCTAGAAAGCAGAGAGATAAATGGAAATTAAAGAGATGGTATTCAATTAGAGCACCCCGCAATCCATGGCACTATAAGAAAATTGGAGAAACTTTAGGTGCAGATAATGAATTTATAGCCGGTAGGATTTTTCAAACTACTCAACAGGAATTTGATGGTGATTTCACAAAGATGCATGTTAAACTTAATTTTCGCATAAGTGAAATAGTAAATCAAGATGCAATAACTGAATTTGTAGGCCACGAGCATCAAAATGATCACATTCGAAGACAGATAAGACGTTATAGGGGTAAAGTAAGTGCAGTAATTGATTTTGTAACTACTGATGGTTATTTAGTTAGATTAAAACCACTTATAGTTACAGAAAGTAGAGTAACATCTAGTATGAAGAAAGTTATGCGTAAAAAAGTCACAGAAATAATTAATACATTTGGTTCCTCATGTGATTATCCTTCTTTACAAAAAGCAATACTTGGTTCAGATCTTGAAACTAGTATGAATAATGCATTAAAACCAATTGCAAAAATACGTTCAGCAGTAATTGCAAAGAGCCAATTATTAAAATCTGGTGTAGTAAGTTCTGATGGCCCAACATTAGATGAGATTCATGCAGCTGAAGTTAAGGCTGTGGCTGAAGCAAAAGCAAGAAAGGAAGCTGCATTGACAAGTGCTGCTGAAGGTCAAGAAGTTGCGCTTGAATCATCTACTATTCTTGAAGCGGCTGAAGCAATGGAGTCGATTAGTGAAAAAGTATCTGATGGCGTTTCTGAAGAGGAATCAGCAGAAAAAGAAGGTAGCATTGTAAGTGCCGAAGATGTACAAGATGATATTGATTATTCTTCTCTTAAAGTAGCTGAATTGAAGGAATTACTCAAGACAGCAGGAAAACCAGTATCTGGGAAAAAGTCAGAATTAATTGATAGACTCACTGGAGAGTGAGAGGATAAATGGGGTTTTCCTCATGAAGAGAATAGGATTAATTGGTGGAACAGGTCTTTTTGGGTTTGCTACAGAAAATCCACAGTCTGTATCTCCTTGGAATTTAGTTGATGAAACTAATGTCGTTGTTCAAACACCATTTGGCGAAGTTCCAATTACTGTTTTTGATGTTGAAAATGAGGGAGAAGTTTGTAAGATATTCTTCCTTCAAAGGCATCACGTTTCAAATGGTAATACAAAAACACCTCATAAAATAAATCATCTTGCAAATGTGCATGCCATTATTTCTTGTAATGTAGAGGCTACAATTGCAGTATGTTCTGTTGGAGCAATAAATGTTAATTTTAAACCAGGGATGGTAGGATTAGCCAATCAATATATTGATTTTAGTGGAATCCCGATTAGTTTTTGTAATGATGATGCTGAATTC
>CAZMJH010000217.1:0-2692 GCA_964566595.1 uncultured Candidatus Poseidoniales archaeon | reverse complement strand
TCTGGAATACTGTAACTTCCCCACGGACCTTGATCTGTTTCTGAACAAGGCATTGATAACGGCAATCTTTCTTCTAAACCGTGTTTACATAAGGATTCTATAAATCTACCATCACTACTATTTGCTTCTTTAATTATTTGTGCAATGGATATAACCCATACAACGCCATCTTCTCTACCTCTGTCATCTTTTTTGTAATCAATTCCTCTACGTGTATTACTTTCACCTATATTTTCGGAATCTCCTTCAACCCAACTAATTTCTCTTAAGATATTCTCATTAGTGACATTTGCATTTAAATCTCCATGTAGTGCATTATTTGTTTGTATGTAGATTAATGCTATGTCTGTGGACCATTGCTCCCGAACCTCAAGTAAAAGATCTGTCGATTCTGCACCTTCAGGAAGGTAAATTTCAACATCACCTACAATTTGATCTTCAAAATCTTTTGCGGAGTATGCAAACCAACCTGAGATTAGTAACATAAATGCAAGAGTGACAATTGGTGCAGCAAGAATTGTTTTGTATGTTTTATCAAGGTTTGAAGACACTTTTTCTCCAATGTATTCGTTTAATTCATCAATGTTTTTATTAGCAAAATTGATTTTTTCAGAAGTGTATTCTCTGGTTTTCTTAAAAAAACCTTCAGAGGCCCTATCTTCAGTTGTCACGTTTGCCCCGAGTCGGGTTTATACCATGAATTAAACCCTTGTGATTGTAATATTATTGCCTTATTGAGTCTTTGAGAACTTTTTTTGCATATTGCAATACAATTCCAGATACGAGTAAAGGAATACCAAGTGCACCAATCCATACAAAAGTTACTCCCGGACCAACTGTTACACCAGTCCATTCTGAGACATGATTAATCGTTCTAAGTCCAAACATTGCACCAATTATAACCATTACAAAACCTGGCAAACCAAATACTAATAATGGTTTTTTTTGAGAAAGGGTAGTTAATGCATAACTAAAAACGGATAATCCGTGAGGTATTGGATGTAGACTAGATGTTTTTTGTAAATCATATCTGATTGTTGTAGGAACTTCTAAAATCCTTAAACCTTTATGTGAAATTGATTCTAGAATTTCTAGTGATGATTTCATTCCTTCATTTTCAAACCTTACTGAATCTATTGCAATACGATTGAATGCCCTATATCCCGATTGAGTATCTCTCACATGCTGTTTTGAATGCCACTTACTTACGGTATTGATTAGTTTAAGGCCGAATTTTCTATAAAGTGGCATTTTTTTACTCCCTCCACCACTTACAAATCTTGATCCAATAACTAAGTCTGCTTCATTCTCAACCAATGGTTTGATTAATTTTGGTAAATCATTAGGATTGTGTTGGCCATCACTGTCAATAAGTACGACAATTGTGGCATTTTTTTCTTTCGCATAATTAAAAAATGTTTTAGCAACGCCACCAACACCTCTATTGGTATTATGAGAAAGAACCGTTGCACCTGCTTTTTTCGCTATTTCTGCGGATAAATCACTAGAACAATCATCAATACAAACTACTTCATTAGAATATTCAGAACAAGTCAAAATAATAGAGGCAATAGTGTCTTCAGAATTATACAATGGTATGCCTACAATAATATTTTCATTCTTATTGCTGATTGCAGAATCAACTTGCATTAATACTTGCTAGAGTAATTTATATTTGGTCTTGTCTAAAACAATTTTAATATGTTGTTATGAGTCTTTTAATAATAAAATTCAAAATCTAATGAATTTACGCAAACACAATATGAGCCGCATACTCGTCACTGGTGGAGCTGGATTTATTGGTTCCCATTTGGTAGATCAATTAGTGAATGAGGATAATCAAGTAGTTATTTTTGATAATTTATCTAGTGGCCATCTTGAATTTATAAAGCCTGCATTATCTACAGGGAAAGTTGAATTTGTAAGTGGAGACTTACTTGATTTAGAAGTTATTAGTGAAGCAATGAATGGCATTGAGATGGTATACCATCTTGCAGCAAACCCCGATATTAGATTAGGCACTAGTGTCACAGATACTGATCTTAAACAAGGCACTATTGCAACTTATAATGTGTTAGAAGCTATGCGTCTTAATGGATGTAATAAAATCGCTTTTGCATCATCTTCTGTAGTTTATGGAGAAGCGGAAGTAATGCCCACTCCTGAAAATTATGGCCCCTTGTTTCCAATTAGTTTGTATGGTGCATCTAAATTAGGTTCTGAGGGATTAATTAGTGCATGGGTTGGAACTTTTGGAATTAAAGCATGGATTTTTAGATTTGCTAATATAATCGGTTCAAGAGGAACTCATGGTGTAATTTTTGATTTCATTCATAAATTGAAAAAAGACCCTAGTAAATTAGAAGTTTTGGGCAATGGACTCCAAGAAAAATCATATATGGAAGTTATTGATTGTTCAAAAGCCATGATTCATGTTGTTGGAAAATTTAATGATGATTTAAATTATATAAATTTAGGATCATCAGACACTTGTTCTGTAAGGAGAATTGCTGAAATAGTTATAGAATCTTCTAATTTTAGTGATGTAAGTATAGAATTTACAGGAGGAGACAGAGGTTGGGCTGGAGATGTACCTAAAGCTATGCTTGCGGTAGAAAAATTAATTTCAAGTGGTTTTGTATGTAATTATCAAAGTGATGATGCTGTGATGCATACAGCGAAATCATTGATA
>CAZMJH010000216.1:0-2696 GCA_964566595.1 uncultured Candidatus Poseidoniales archaeon | reverse complement strand
TTTTTATTTTCAAAAACAAATTTAATTAATACTTGATCTTTTATCATTTCTTGTAATTCTTGTGCGGGCATTCTGTCAAATTCTTCCCTAGATAATCCATTTAAATTTCTAACTCTCGATAAAAATACCTGTTTAATTTTATTTGTTCTCGTATAATATCCATATCGTTTAGCATCTCCAAAACCATAATAAATAATATTGAAAATATGCCTCCATGGTTCTGGATCTGTTTTCTTTATCAGCACTGCTTCAAATGCTAAAAAAAGTAAAATAAATAACAATAACATTCCAATTCCGTCACCTGTCAAATACACCAATAAAAAATAAACTAAATTATATGCATCTGTAAGTAATACATTTTGACTATGTCTACTTTCATCAAAGATAACCATTGCATCATCACTTGCTTGTAATGCTGCTTTATTTGTATAATTGTTAGTTGTTAATACGGATTCTGCAATTACATCTAATATCCATTTTCTATTATCATTTTCAGGAATATTAGTTATTGATTTGCCATCAGAATCATATGCTCCAGAATTTGCAGAATCATAATCATAAATTGCATTAATAAGTGCACTTCCATCACTAATAAAATAAATACTCCCACTTCTAGAATCTGCACAATCAGCAGAATCACAAGTCTCAATGTATACATCAAATGGTCCTTGAGAATCTGCTTCAGATTGAGCAGTTTCAGTTTCAAGTGTTATTTTTCCATCATTGTTTAAATCCAAATACGATTGAGGACTTGAACGCCCCACTGCTTCATAATAAGAAAAGTCCCCTGAAAATTCTATTGATTCAAAAGCAGACGGTGCATTAAGTAATAAATTATAATCTGGTTCATAATCAATCATTTTACTTGTAGAATTATAATGATGAGCACATAAACCCGCTTCTTGCTTTGTTGCAAATATTACTTCTGTTTCAGACCAAATAGAACATGGATGCATTCCAGTACCAGTAGGATCCGTTCCTTGGTGCCATCTTGAATGTCCGATATGGAATTGATCAGCATCTTCCCAATCAGTGTGATTTTGACTAATATTCATCCATACATAATTGTAATCTAATTCAATAGCATATTCATCATCATATAATCTATGATTACTATAACTAATGCCTACTTCATCAGCAATACCGCTAGAATATCCAAAATCATCTAAAACAATTACAGTGCCTCCTCTTGAAACAAAACTAGTAATTGCAGAAATTTCTGAAGTGCTGTATCCTTCAGGTTCACTAAAACTAATCAAACCAGAATCTGTGCCTATCGAAGGTAAAGAAAATGTATCTTTCTCAACACCGCTAATTACAAAAGTGGAATTAATAGGATTATCTATTTCATTTAATAATAATGGACTAGAAACTAAACTTTTGGTTTCAATACCTAAATTTTCTGACAATTCTTTCCGAAAATCGGAGAGATCGTCCCAATCATTATCATAAGCTGAAAGTTGCTTCGGATTACCTAAATTTATGTAACTAGATAATAGAAGCCAAACAAGAAATAATAATGCAACATAAAAGCTAGAAACAAGGGCACGTCGTTGAATTTTTCTGAAACTCTTTCTAGCCAACATTAGCACCTAGCGCCAAGCGCTAACCGTCCGACGGCATTGACTGCCTTAATACGCTTACTGGGTCATGATTAGGCTATCTTCTAAGATAAATTGACCCTTCTACCTTGTCTATTTCACTTGGAGGAACCTGTACTATATCATCTAATGATGTCCAAGGTAATTTACTTGGATTAATTCCTTTTGCTAATTTTACACAAATAAATTCTACACTTCCATTACTATGATTAATATGTACATCAGCAATTATTCCTAATAATTCTTCACCACGATCATAAACTTCTCTACCAATAAGTTCTTGTCCAAAAACTGTAATACTAATATTCTCACCTCAGACTGATTCCATACCTCTTTGAGTATCTTTTCCTCTACGTACAGAACTTAAACCACTAACTAAGAGGGATTCCATTTTCTGGTAGTATTCCAACATATCATCATTTACTGTTGGTCTAACCATATTTAATGCCTTTTCAAAATGAGTTTTTGTAACGGTTTTCTTAGATTCTCTCATTGCGGTTAATGCGGCTTCCCTACAAACTGATTCAACATCTGCTCCGGTATAACCAGCCATTTTCTTGGAAATATCATTAAGATTAAATTTACCTAAAGGCATATTTTTAGAATGTATACTAAATATCTCTTTAATTGCTTTTGAATCGGGTGGAGGAACATGCAATACTCTTTCAAATCTACCACTACGAATTAATGCAGGGTCTATCATTTCTGGCCTATTTGTTGCAGCAACAACAATAACTCCATCTAATGATTCAATTCCATCCATACTAGCAAGTAATTGATTTACAACACGATTGCCTGAATGAGAGCCGCCTTGCCCCCCCATTCCTGAAGAAGAAGATCTTGCATGAGCAATACTCTCAAATTCATCTAAGAAAATTATTGAAGGTGATGCTTGTTTTGCTTTCTTAAAAATCTCCCTTATGCCTCTTTCAGATTCTCCCACCCATTTGCTAATCATTTCGGGTCCTTTAACTGAAATAAAATTGGCTTTTGCCTCATTTGCTATTGCCTTGGCCAATAATGTTTTTCCAGTTCCTGGTGCACCAAATAATACAATTCCTCGGGGAGGTTTAATCCCAAAATGAGTGAATAAAT
>CAZMJH010000215.1:0-2697 GCA_964566595.1 uncultured Candidatus Poseidoniales archaeon | reverse complement strand
TTTTCAATATCAAAATACAAGTCGTAACTACACTATTTTCGAATAAACTCTCGTTATCATAACTAATTATCGCTTCAAGATGATTTAGTAACAGGTGTTTCAACCCATATCCGTCTTTATTGTTTAGCATCTTCTCCATGACTATAGTGGCCATTACTCCTTCCTCTTTGAGAAACTTTAGGCCATTTTCGATGTGATAATGATAAAAATTAGGTTGGCTGGTTTTATATAAAACAGAATTTGACCATAAGGATAGATTTCCATTGATTTTGGAAAGATGATATTTGTAATTTTCCGCAATAATTTTCTGAGGTTCTGTCAAGGTGTCATTCCTAATGAATGGTGGATTCATTATTACTGAATCATATTGGGTTTTGAAATCATCCAATATACAATCTCCTAGCGAAATATGTGTCTTTGATGATTTATCAACAGATTTCAAGTCAGAACATAAGAGTTTGAACCTAGCTAACTGAACGAGATTCCTATCGATTTCAATTCCGTGTAATTGCCCCAGTAATTGATTATGATCTTTTACACCTAACTCTTTCATCCTATTATACGCCCCTAACAATAGATTTCCATCCCCGCATGAAGGGTCAATTACAACATCTGATGGTGAGTTTATGGTGAAACCTGCCAATATATTAGCCAATATTTCATCAGACATAACTTTTCCATTTATCCTCATTTCTTCATGATTGTACAAAGTGCCTGTAATTAGTGAAACGTAGGCAATTAACTCGGATCGGTAACTTATCCCCTTCTTACTATTTTTATTCATTATTTTCAGGAATCTGGAAAAAATGTCTGCTATTGTTTTGTTTTCTGAAACGCCTTTAGGAAACATCATGTCTACAGTATTGTTGCTCAATATATCTTCAAAATCAATTTCCATTGCTCTGCCGAATGCCGAATCAATACTCTTAACAAGCATACTCGAATCTTTATGTGTTTCTAAATCAACGAAGAATGCTGAATTTTCCGAACCCATTTCTGTATATTTTCCTTGAATGTAATAGTAGAAAGAAATTCTCAATAACTCATAAATTGCAGTTTCTCGCCCAACTTCGGTTGCTACATCTAACTTTCCATCTGCCCACCCAAGGAGCTCATCTAACTCATCAAATGCCTTGTTCAATCCAAGAGAGATTTCTGCAAAATATCCGTCAATCTCAGGTTTGGTTTTTGCTTTAATATCCAAGAAATAATCTTCAAAACGCTTGGTAAATGCCTCGAGGGTTTGATCATAATCCTCAGAAAAACGTCCTGCTTTGTGTGGACTCCCCTGTAAAACACATCCCATGGGAGAAGCACCATCTCTGTACGTGTAGAATTGAGTAAACTCGAGATTTGTCACACAGAAATGGAGGTGGTAATCAGTTCCCCAATTCTTATCCTTCAGAGATCGAACGTACTTCATTGCTTGTTCTCCATATCTCGGAGACAACGTGTCGCTCGGTGTCTTTTTGACCTCGATTACTGCAATTCTATCGTCTGTTTTAGTTTCTACCAAAACGAAATCAGGGATACCATCGGTATGATCTCCATAATGCCACTTGATAGAATATTCCTCATTTAAATCAGTATTACATAGTGCATTATTCAAACACCGCTTCACTACTGGGTGGTAATCTTTTACCTCGTTGTCATAATAAGTTAGCATAATTATCACAAATTCTCTCCAAAGTCAAAGTTCTTACCCTATAATCTCCAGTATAATTTCATCTATTTCTTCTACAATGTTATTGATTGATTTCTTGGTCTCTGAATCAACTAATTTCTTCCCCATGACCGACAAGGATTCCCTACTATTTTCTGAGATAAGATCAGCATCAATAACTTTGACCTCTTTGAATTTATTCAACTGGATTTTTAGCAAGCCATTACCCTGTGGTTTGGCGGCATTTTTTATTGACTTAATTGTTATTGATGAGTTTAGAATTGCAAACTGTGCATAGTAATGTTTGCGAATTTTCATCTGGTAAAAATTATTTGCCACGTTGTAATGCTTTTCATTAGACACAAATTTGATATTATTTCTCAAGTAGTAATTGAATATGATATCACCAGGCTGTCGGATGTTTAGTTTATACCAGTCTTTTTCTTCTTCAATTAGAAATCTTAGAGTCTTTACATTAGATTGTTCACTTAAACCAGATTCTACTTCCTTAAGATATTCTTCCGTGACATCATCAGCATTGACAATATCTGGAACATGGAGAACTTTTTCCAAGAACTCCGCCTTTACCTTCATACCAGTGATTTTTTTTGTATTCTTCATGATATCGATGCTAGAAATTTTTTTACTTGGTAACTCATAGAACGAAGGATTATGGGGTGTTCCAATACCTCTTGTAATGTTCCGAGAACAGAGATCATTTATCCTTACAAATAAATGGTCGTTTGGATATGTTTTTTGTTTGCTAAAGTTGAACGAAAGAAGGTCTATTTCTTCAGGTTGAATGGCTGTATTAATATCTCTAAATCGCGGATATTGGAAGTATTTTGTCTGCTTTTTTCGCTTTTGTTTGGAAAATACGAGTATGGTCGCACCAACTAATGCATCTGGAAATACTTCTTTGTGAAAATGATAGATTTCTTCAACACATCCTCCTGAAACGAGAGCCTTTCGGAAGGAAATACCAAAATCTGAATAAAGCCAAGAGTCGTAAATAATCGCTACAAACTTCCCGT
>CAZMJH010000214.1:0-2706 GCA_964566595.1 uncultured Candidatus Poseidoniales archaeon | reverse complement strand
ATTCCTGTTACGACTACGGGAGTTTGCAGTTTTGGGCAAGTAACGAAAGAAGTCTGCAACAATTTCGTTTGCAGAAATGCTGGTGTATGGGTTTGTGAAGACAAGGTCTGTGGTCAAGCAATTGAAACCGAATCTAATGCAGCAGATCAAACAACTATAATCATTCTAGGAATTGGACTTGTTTTCGTATTAATCATTACAACAATATTATTCATTAGTAATCGAAATAAAAACACTGAATTTAATCAATGGGAAGAAGGGAGAGAAAAAACTAAAGTAAAATTGCCCCCGATGAAGCCTCCAAGCTCAGATTAATTTCAAGACAAATCCCAAAGAGGGCCATCTGCAGTATCTATTACTGAAACTCCCATTTCGGAAAGCCTATCTCTTATTTTATCCGCTTCAGGCCAATTCTTTTCGGCTCTAGCTTTTGTTCTTTGAATTAACAAATCTTCAACTTCATCTGAAATTTCAGATTTACGTTTAATTACTTCTTCAGATTCTTCACCTATTGCTAAAGTTTGTTCCCTAGTAGGTAATAATCCAAGAACTGTTCCTGCTTGTTGTTCAAATAAATCAACAAGATAAAATCCTACAGCATTTACGTCTTTTTCATCTAAATTAGAACTTAATAAACGATTTGCCTCTCTAACAATAGCCATTGTTTTTGCTACAGCTTGACGTGTATTGAAATCATCATCCATTGCCAAAGCAAATTCTTCTGCAAATTTTTCTATCAAACCAAGACCCTTAGTTAATGATTCTGCTGAAGTCAAATCTGGTTCAGGTAAACGTCTTAATTCATTTTCTTCAACTCCATCCCAACTATTCAATGCAAGTTGATAGGAATCTAGAAGTCTTTTATGATTAACACCCGCATCATTCAACAATTGTTCATTCATATCTATTGGTGAACGATATTGAGCATTAATCAAAGCGAATCTTAACACTAAGGGATCTATTTTCGAAATAATATCTCTTATAGTCCAAAAATTTCCAAGGCTTTTACTCATTTTTTCTCCATCCATATTTACAAAACCATTGTGTAACCAATAATTTACAACCGGAGATTTACCTGTATGACATTCCCCTTGAAAAATTTCGGCTTCATGATGAGGGAATCGAAGGTCATGCCCACCACCATGAATGTCAAATTGTTCACCCAAATGATCCATACTCATTGCAGTACATTCTATGTGCCAACCTGGCCTTCCATCTCCCCAAGGACTTTCCCAACTTGGTTCTCCTGGTTTAGCTAATTTCCATAATGCAAAATCCTTGTGATCTCTTTTTCCTTCACCAGTTGTAGATACTCTTCCTCCAGCTCCACCTAATACAGCATCAATATTTTGACCAGTTAATTCACCATATTTTTCAGGTGCAGATTCAACATGGAAATACACACCCTCATCAGTAACATATGCATTATTTTTCTTTATCAAATTCTCAGTAATTGAAATCATATTTTCAACGTACTCAGTACAACGTGGATAAACATCAGCACGAAGTATATTCAAGGAATCCATATCTTCATAATATGCTTCAATATATTCTTCTACTAATTCTAAAAAATCCACTCCTTTTTCATTTGCCCTTAGAATAATTTTATCATCAATATCTGTAAAATTCTGAATATAATTGACATCATATCCAGAAGCCTCTAACCATCTATGCACTACATCAAATGCAACATAACAACGAGCATGCCCCAAATGGCACAAATCATACACCGTTACTCCACAAACATACATTGAAACATTACCCTTATTTATTGGTTCAAATGTAACTTTTTGCTTGCGCCGCGTATCATAAATCATTAGCGCCATATTATTAGCGAATATGACAACTAACTTCAACATTGATGTTTGTTTACACAAATATACCCCAAATAATTCAAAAAAATAAACATCACAAACTTGATTTGCTAAATTAATTGGAATACATTTGTGGCTAGCAATATATCGGGTCCTGTTTTGGTTACTGGGGCAAGTGGTTTTATTGGAGCCCATGTAGTTATAGAATTACTAAAAAAAGGAATAAAAACAAGAGCCATGATGAGAGATATTTCATTAAAAGAAATGTTGCCTAAAGATGAAAAATTAGAAATTGTTTATGGTGATTTATTTGATGTTGATTCATTAAAAAAGGTTGTAAAGGGGTGTGAAAACGTAATTCATTGTGCTGCAAATTTATTAGTCGGGAAATTAGATCCTCAAACAGATGTTATCGATACTTCTGTTATTGGAGTAGAAAACCTCTGTTCTGTAATGGAGAATGTAAAAAATATCATACATACATCTTCTGTTGCAGCGATACGTCCAACAAATTATGAAAATGGTAAAACATACTCCGTTGCTGACTGGTGTGATGATGCATCATTAGAAAAAAATCCTTATGGGTTTGCCAAGGCTGAAGGTGAAAAAAGTATTCGTAATTGGGCTGAAGGAAAAAATGTGAGGTTAATCACCATTCATCCTTCTATTGTATTTGGCCCGATTTTACATCCAAAACATGCAGAAGGTTCTATGTCATATCTGAAACATTTCGTTAAAGGTCCACCATTTGTATTAGATGTGAATCTTAATTTTGTTGATGTAAGAGATGTTGCATTAGCACATGTAAATGCACTTGAAAAGGGTGAGAATCGAAAGAGATTCTTGACACATACAAACAATATGTGGATGAAAGAAATTGGTCAAATTTTGA
>CAZMJH010000213.1:0-2717 GCA_964566595.1 uncultured Candidatus Poseidoniales archaeon | reverse complement strand
TTACCTGCAACATAGCCATAGCATGCTAAGAAACCACCAGATAGCACAAGAAGCCACGATCCTTTTTCTAAGAAAGCAGCAAGAAATCCATGTTCTCTAGCTACATCTCTAATTCCAATAAGGAAACCCAGAGCAAGGTGAATAACTCCCAAATATATTGAAATTATAATTAAGTCACTCATGTTGTGGCCAATTCTATGGAATGGGTATGCAAATGTCAAATTAAACGGGAGTGTTATTGCAAGTGCATGACTTTGAGGATATAGTGCAGACATCCAAGCTAACCATGCAGGAACAGCATGCCCTTCTTCAACACTTTCAGTTGCATGTGAATCTACTGCTGCTTCACCTCCGTGATCATAAGATGGAGCCACTTCGAATCCAAATATTTCTCCATAAAGCAATCCAAATATTGCACACGAGATCCCAATATAAATTACCAACTTGGATGCTAGTATAGCCGAATCATTATCTGGAAATTTATTTTTTTTCCATAATCCCAATGCAATTGTAATAAATCCATATGCAATGTCTCCTAACATCATTCCAAAAAAGATAGGATAAGTAAACAGCATAAAGGTTGTAGGATCTACCCGTCCATATTTTGGCCGCCCAATTAAATCAGTAAGTAATTCAAATGGTTTTGAAATATTTCTTTCAGTAAAGGCAATGGGTGGCAACTCTTCATGAGTTTCATGATGATGTTCATTATGATTGTGGGATTGTTCGAATTTTTCTGTTTCTACTATTGTAGATACCATTTTTAAAGCAACACTTGATTCTTTTATTGAAGTAGTAGGAATCCATCCGTCCATCACAAAAGCGTGTTCACTTACAGCAACTCTAACAGGTGCATTTAGTATTTCTAAATCTCGTTCTAATAATTCCATGCATGCCAAAAGGTTTTCACCATGTTCTTGAGCCCAATTTTCAAGATCATTTTCAAGATTCTCGATTGTCGAAGTCATTTTTTCATTTTCTTTTTCTAATTTATTAATTAGATTTTTAGCAGAACCAGATTTTTCAGGAATTGTAATAGGATCAAAATTAGATTCAGAAATTATTGGTTGTACTTTTTCGGCAATTTCTTTTTCACAAAAGATTGCAGCCACTCCTTTTTTTGAATTTCCATCTGTAAAACATATTGATTCAGAAATCATCTCCAACTTGTTGCTTAGTCCCGCTAAATCTTCAAACTCCCCAACCCAACAAGATAGGGATTCATAGTCACTTAATAATTCTAAATCTAAATTTAATGCTGCAAGTTTGGATGCAATCTGTGTAGATTGTAGGTTTTTATCCATTGAATTTTTTGTATCTTCTAATAAATTTATTTTATTTACTATTTCTTCAACTAGTTGAGGGAAATCCCCCTCTAATAATTTTCTAATTTGTTTTAGTGATTGTTTAGACCCAGATGTGGGATTTATTTCTGCAGCACAACCTCTCATTTTGGTTAAAAGTGAACTAACATCATCAGCTAATGGTTCAGGAGTTCCTAAACTAATATCTTCAATTTCTCCATCATAATCTAACATATGTATTGAACCTAATTTTGAAGCGGTTTCAAGAGTTTTAGACAATTCGTCTATTGTTCCCGCCACTATAATGCGAGACATTTCCGCAGTAGTAAATCCACTAATGTTTATCCCTCTTTATTTATTTCATGAATGAATTAATCACTGAATCAATTGCTTTTTTTCGTTGTTTTGTACCCTTTTTGGTGATGTTTTGTATACCCTCATCACCTTGTTTTGTAACATTGTCAGCTTCTGATTGTGCGGTAGACTTGGCTTCATCTATTGTAGTGCGTGAATTAGTGTTTATTTTTTCTTGAGATGATTGAATTATATCTGTGGCCTTTACTCTTGCATTTGATAAAATTGTTGATGCTTTTGATTCTGCTTTTGCAAGGGTTTTTGCAGCATCATTTTCTGCTTTTTTGATGGCTTTAAGAATATCAACTCTACTCATAGTATCTCCGTCAAACTGCTCCACTGGCAATTAGTTTATGAATTTAACATTGAGACATCGGAAATAGATTTTTTTGAAAATTTATATATCAGAATCATAATTAATAATATTAATTAGAAAATCCCGAATCTAGCGCGACATGTAACGGCTCTCCATAACAAGCGTTTTGTTAATCTATTAAATGCAAAATTAACTAAGAAATCAGGAGACCGGAATAATATTTTTCCCATATTTAGTGAGCGTTTAGAATTCCTCATAATTTTCCCCATTTGCAATTTCCATATGCGATTATATTCTGTCAGTGGTGTTCCATTCAGTAGATGTTCAGCAACTACTTGACCTGCAATCCTAGCTCCAATCATTGCAGTTGTAATTCCAGCACCATTTGATGGCAAAACCATTCCAGCAGCGTCTCCCACGATTAATTTATTATTTTTTACAAATGATTTCACTGTTCCAGACATTGGTAATGAACCAGCGCCTTCAAAAATAATATCTCCTTTGTATTTCGAATAAAATTTATTTGCATATTGATTTATACTTACACCTTTACTATATTTTTTTTGAATTCCTAATCCTATATTAGCGCCATTTTTTTTGGGGAAAACCCATGCATATCCTCCTGGCGCTGAGGAACCAAAGTGTAATTCTACAGCGGATTCATCATAATTACCATTAATCAGCATAAATTTCACAGGAATATTTAGTGATTTTTCACCCCAATAATCTCTCCTTATTGGATC
>CAZMJH010000212.1:0-2745 GCA_964566595.1 uncultured Candidatus Poseidoniales archaeon | reverse complement strand
ATTTTGACCAGAGTGATTCATTAAAAATTCGTTTTAGGTCATTTTCGGTTCTAACAACAGAATGACCATCAGAAAGCCCCCATCTTTCTGCTAATCTATGGATATGTGTATCTACTGGAAAAGCAACACCTCCGAAGGCTTGAATAATTACAACTGAGGCTGTTTTATGGCCTACTCCTGCTAGAGTTTCTAGTGATTCAAGATTGTTTGGAACAATTCCATTAAATTCTGTAAGTAATTGTTTAGCCATTTTATGTAGATTTTTTGATTTAGTAGGAGCTAAACCCACTTCTCTAATTGCATCTCGAATTTCTTCAACCTTAAGTTTAGCCATTTTTTGGGGAGAATCTGCTAAATTGAATAATTTTGGTGTTACTTGGTTGACTTTTTTATCAGTTGTTTGTGCAGATAACATAACTGAAACTAATAATGTATATGGATCTTTATGATTTAATGGAATATCGGGTTTTGGATATAATTCTTCAAGAATTTCAACTATTTTTTTTGCTTTAGTGTCAATTTTCAAATTAACCCCTCATTCAATTGAACTTTTCCAACCATAGATAATACCAGAGATTAATGAGAATAAGGGTATTACATTACAAGGAAACCATACATAAAAAGACCAATTGTATGAATCATCTTTTGCCCCCATAAGGTACCATAGAATTACTCCAATAATACACCCCGAAATAAAAAACATAATTCCAATAATTATTGATCTTATAAGCCTCATATTATCACCTGCTTTTGTTGAATAGTTTTGCGACTTGGTCACTACTTTTAGTGTTAAGGACATCTGTAGTTTCTAACCATCCCTTACGAGCAATATGTATTCCATAATATATGTCTCTTAATCCTCTTAAATCATGAGCATCAGGGTTTATTGAAACGGGCACACCACATTTTTTAGCAAATTTACACATTCTCCAATCTAGGTCTAAACGATAAGGAGATGCATTTAACTCAATGGCTTTGAATATACCATTTTCATTTAATTCTCCCATGGTTCTAATTACAGCATGCAAATCTATGTCATATCCATCTCTTCCTTGAATAATTCTTCCAGTCGGGTGTCCTAGCATTGTAGTGTGTCTATTTTCTACTGCTCGAATTAAATCTTCAGTATTTTCAGATTCATCTCGATTATTCCATTTGCTAATAGCATGAACAGAAGCAACTACATAATCCAAATTTTGAAGTATTTCATCAGAATAATCTAGTTTGCCATCTTGTAATATGTCAGATTCCACGCCATGAAATATACGAAAATCGATATTTTTATTTTCCCATTCAGCATTGTATGTTTTTATTTTATTGCCTTGTTCAAGCAAATCATTTGCACTGGCTCCATTTGCAATTTTTAAAGATTCAGAATGATCTGAGATTCCCAGATATTTCCATTTTAATCGCTGTGCTTCATCTGCCATTTGTTCAAGAGTTGCTTCTCCATCAGATAAGGTGGTATGATTATGAAAGGCTCCGTTGAGCGCTTCAACAGTAATTAAATCAGGAAGATTGTTTTCTTCCCCCGCCTCAATTTCACCTAAATCTTCACGAAGCTCAGGAGTAATATATGGTAATTCTAAAGTTTTGTAAATATCTTCTTCTGATTCAGCTTTAATCGAATATTTGGCCGCTTCAATGCCTTTTAATTCACCAATTTCTCCAATTGGAATTAATCCAAATTCATTTAATTTTAGATTTCTATCTAGTGCACGTTGTCGCATTCTAATATTATGTTCTTTTGAACCAGTAAAATATGCTAGTGTAAATGGAAACATTTCAATAGGAACAATACGAACTTGTGCATCAATAGTTCCAGTTGTTTCCATTTTTTCATAATCCTCGCCACCAATTGCTTCAAGAACACCTTCATCAACAGTACCGATGTTGATTTCATTTTCAAAAATACTAGTGTCTAGAATAAGACTTATTTTGGAATCACCAGCCCCTTTAATATTAGCAATACCGGGAAGTGAAAGTATTGAATTTGAGATATCTTCATGATTAATTGGATTTGCTCCAACGACTAAATCTAAATCTCCAATAGATTCTTTTCGTCTTCTTGCAGAACCGGCCAATTCTATTTTTTCTACATGTTTTATATTACTAATTAATTGTTTTAATGCGTTGCCATAACGCAATCCTATGTCTAATCTTCTTCGTGCATTGAACCTTTTTAGTAATTTAATTCCATCAATTATTTTTTGTTGGGATTTTTTACCAAATCCTTCTAATTCTTCTATTTCCCCTGCTTCACAAGAATCTTGTAATTCAGTTATATTGGTAATTCCTAATTCCTCGTTGAGTAATTTAATTCTTTTAGGTCCCATATTTGGTATTCCTAGCATTTCAATTAATCCTGGTGGTGTAGATTCAAACAAATTAATCCAATTTTGTTCCCATTCACCATCAAGAATAGCTTTTGTAATACTTGCCCCTAATCCTTTCCCTATACCTTTTAATTGCATTAATCGCCCACTTGCAACAATTTCTCCTAGATCTTCATTTAATGTTGAGATTGTTCTACTTCCATTAAAATAAGATCGAGTTCTAAATGGATTAGCACCACTTAACTCTAGCAATACCCCAATTTGATGCATTGCAGTTGCAATTTGGTTGCGACTAAAATATGGTGGGCCGTTTTTTCTTGGGGATGGAAGTTTCCACACACCACCTCCGCCCATATTCAAATGAATACATGATATCACTTGAGTATGGTGGTTCTATGTGCCGATTGCT
>CAZMJH010000211.1:0-2758 GCA_964566595.1 uncultured Candidatus Poseidoniales archaeon | reverse complement strand
ATTAATCGGACCTTTTGTTGAATTACCAGGATCTGCTGCCCTGCGTATCATGACAGAATTGACTGAAATTCTTCCGGCTTCTTTGACAAATTCATGCAAAGGTGTTAATGTGCGAGACAAACCTGTAGTATTACAGGAAACTACTCTTGTACTGTCTGCACCTAAATTCTTCAAATGGTTTGCACTAGAGGTATAGGATTTTCCAGTCAAACTATGTTTTTCTCCTCCTTGAAAAATAGATTTGACTCCTGCGGCTCTATATTTAGCCAAATTTTCTTCTCCAACTTTTCCTGGAGAACAATCAATAATAACATCACAAATTGCTAATAAATCTGATAAGCCACCCCTACATTCATATCCCGAATTAGTAAATGCCCCTATTTTTTCAGAATCATCGAAAGTACAAAACAACGGATAACCCTTACGAACTGCAAGATCACATCCAAATGAAGGGGCTGTTTTTGTCACCCCAACTATTTCCATATCATTTTGTGCATCTACTGCATCCGCTACTCTTTTTCCAATCGTGCCAAAACCGTTTATTGCAACCTTTATGGGCATGCGTTTCAGGTAGCCCTCAGAGAAGACCATCAATAAAGATGCGTATCCGATTATAGTTTTGAACTAGCAAATATAAGTAAATAATTACCTGACGATTTAAGTGCAATAGTCTACCGTAACGGATTGGGCAACATGCGTGAAGAGGTAGTCCGTAGTTTGAAGTTAAACCGAGACCTAGGTAAAATGCTCAAACAAGGTATCGAATTAAATAAACCAATTAAAATCGGTTGGTCACGTGATGGAGAGCCTATTCCAAAGAATGGAGAAATAGGATTAGCCCCTGCTTTACCTAACAAAGGCCGTATTCGTTTACTAGGAGATCTTGGGCCCATGAATGCAATATTATGCCAAGGTGGTTCGTTTTCACTTGAAGGAAGTGCGGGGGATTTCCATGCTGCATGGAATAATGGCGGTAATCATGTAATTGAAAGGAAGGTTGGTGATCACTTGGGCCATGGAATGAAAGATGGGAAAATAATTGCAAGAGATGGTTGTGGAAAATATGCGGGATCCTCCCTTCAAGGTGGAACACTAATCATCAGAGGAAACGCTGGTTCACAACTTGGTGCAGGTATGAGTGGTGGAACGATATTGATTATAGGAGATGTTGGAGACTCCATAGGAACAAGAATGACTGGTGGAAAAATATTAGTTAGTGGAAGATGCCCTAAACCGGGAGAAGGGGCAAAAACAATTTCACTTTCAAAAGAAGAAATCAAGAAATTCAATAGTAATATTGAAGACGATTTGCTAAAGATTTCAGATGATGTGATATGCATTGTAGCAGATGAAACGAATGATATTTCTTCAAAAACTGCCACTAAATCTTCAATAGGAGATTGGTCTGAAATTACAATTGTACCTGAAGACGGAGTAAATCGACTTGTTGCAGGCCAATCTTTAGATACAATTGTTGTGATTGGAGGGGAGGAAATTAAGGAATTAGACAACAATATAGAAAGCATAGGTCTCGAATTCCCATTTCTTTATGAATCTGAAAAATCTATTAAAGGTGTAAGATCAATAGTAACTTCAAAACCAAGTGATTCTGATTTTTTGCTAATCAACCAAGAAAATATCATTACAGCCCAAAAAGACATTACTAAAGCCGCAGGAATTATAGTAGATCTTGCATCAATGCCTGCAATGATACCTTCTACACTAGATGGATTACTTGTAGCAATTCGAGGAATGAGTAGCCGACTGATTCCAATCTTACTAAAAGATGGTTTGGGGCGTGTAAATAATTTGCATAAATTTGGTAAAAATCACCCAATACAAGGAGTTATTGTTGATTTACAAGATGTTAGTGGACTTCATGCAGCTTCGTGTCTTCCAAAAATAGGTAGATCAATCATTGAATCAAAATTAGACAGCAGTGAATGTCCAACTTTTATTTCAATCCCATGGAAAGCAACTTCAATAGATTTGTTAATTGCAAGAGGTTGTGGGGCTGCTGGAATTATTACCCCTGCCTCAAAAGAATCCGTGGAGTTATCATCTCAAATTCATAAAGAATTACGTGCTTGGCTTGAAGAACTTGGCACAGATAGTATTGAAAAAATAGGTCGTAAACACTTACGAGCAAATACTGAACAAACAGCAGCATTAAGTGGTGTGCGCTTAGTAGGATATGAAAGAGCATTGCCTATGTGGTTTAGCCAATGAGGAAGAAATATGCCGACAGTAAAATTCAATCATAAAGACCTTGCTAAAATACAGGCAAGATTTGGCATAACATATTCAAATAAACTTATTGATACCATTGGAGATATTGGTTGCTCGGTTGAAGGAAATAACTCTGAAGAAATAGAAATAGAAATTTTTCCGGACAGGGCCGATTTACTTTCACCTGGTACTTTGGCTCATGCATCTAGAACATTTATTCATAAAGAAAAATCAAATCCTAAACTTTCAATAAAACCTAGTGGATATTCATTAAATGTAAATTCTTCATTAAAAAATGTCCGGCCAATCATTTATGCAGCTGTTGTGAGAAATGTTGACACGGGAAATAATGCTGACGAGAATAATGAATTTATACAAACAATAATGGATCACCAAGAAAAACTTCATTTTTCTTTAGGAAAAAGACGTTCAAAGGCATCAATAGGAGTGCATGATTTATCTGAATTAAAACCAAATTTCGAAGTTTTTTCTGTAATAGAAAATTACAAATTCATACCTTTAGCATTGA
>CAZMJH010000210.1:0-2761 GCA_964566595.1 uncultured Candidatus Poseidoniales archaeon | reverse complement strand
GATGAATACGATGTTTTGGATTCTTTGGGTATTTATAGCAATTGTTTGTGTTTTAGTTGCCTTAACTTTGCGTAAAGAAAATGATCAAACACCTCGAAGAGAGATTCTTAGAGCTGTAGAATCATCTGGAAAGATGGGTGTTGCCGAAAGATCATTCCTATGGGTATTTTCTTGGTTGGATACTAGATTCAGATTACAAGATTACTGGGCAATGAGTAGAGATACTTTTTACACAATGCATAGACAACTACCATTAACTCACGCAGAAAAATACAAATTAAAAATCATATGGTATTGGTATCCATTATATTGCCTAGGAGGTATTTCCTTCTTAGCATTCATTATTCTTGTCATAACTGGAACTGTACTTGGAATATATTATGTTCCCGGAGGAGATTTGGAATTTGATCCTACTCCTGCTTATGCATCTATGCAGTACATTATGTTAGAATTGCCATTTGGTTATATCATGCGCTCCATACACCATTGGGCAACACATTTCATGGTTGCATCAGTATTTCTTCACATGTGTAGAGTTTACTTTACAGGAGCATATAGAAACCCACGTGAATTAAATTGGTTAATTGGGGTAGGGTTGATGTTCTTTACAATATTTTTCGGATATTCAGGTTATCTTCTACCGTGGGATGCTTTGGCATTCGGGGCGGCGACTATTGGAATAAACATGGCAGCAGCAACACCGCTGATTGGACCCCAAGCAGCTACACTCCTATTTGGTGGAACATCACTTTCAGGTGCAACTGTAACAAGAATGTATTTCATACACGTATTCATACTTCCTGTAATAGTAACGACATTAATAATTGTACATTTATTTATTGTCTGGGTACAAGGTATTGCGGAGCCACATTGAGGTAATAAAATGGGAATGATTGGTAATTTTGGTAGGATTGCAGAAACCTACATGAATGAAAAAGAAAAATTACTACATTCAGATGATTCTGAAATTCGAAAACGTACATTCATGGGGCATTTGTTTTGGCCCCATGAGGTTCTAAGAGACACCATTATCTTACTAGCAATTACAGCAACTTTAGCATTTTATTCATATTTGATACCCCCCCCCTTACATTCTGCAGCAGATCCAATTGCACAAGCAGGTTTTGTATTTCCTGACTGGTATGTTCTTTTCAGCTATGGATATCTTCGTTGGGGTGAATATCTTCCTCAATTTGACATCCCACTAGGCCCAATTGGTGCATTGTTTAATCAACCAATCTATCCAATGAATGCAGGTGCTTGGGGGATAATGCTTACGGGATTACCTGTTGGAATCCTTGCACTACCTCCAATTCTAGGAGGTACAGCAAAAAGAGGTGTTGAAGACCCCTGGTTTGCAACTGCTGGTGTAATATATTTAGCACATGTTTGGTTCATTAGTGTGTTTTCAATCAATATTTTCTTAGATTTGTATGGAAAGAATAGAATTGATGCATGTAAAGTAGACCATGGAGAATTAATTTGTGGAATTAGAGAACCATGGATTGCTGACGTATTCAATGCAGTACCGTGGATTCTTACCGGCATTCTTATTTGGATTTTAATATATTTTGTTGTAAGAACTTTCTTATTGAGTAGCATAGGTGCAAGAACAACACCACTAATAAGTAAAAACATAATTATTGGAGGATTTATAATCGCACTTGTTGCAAGTGTATCTACTTTTGATTATTATGAAAGGGGCTTTTGGGAAATGAAGGGCCTTGGGGCTATGGATGATATAGACACATTAGAAAAAATGTATGATCAGCCTTTAGATTATGTAATTGAACACGATTCAGATTGGGCTCAAGAAGGAGAGGTAATCACTACAAAAATGAGTTCTCAATATCATGCTATCGTTTTACAACCAACAAATTATCACTATATTGATTTTCTAGATGTAAATAATCACCAAAATTCTGAATTGCGTATCAATAGTATGGTTACAGAGGGATCAATACTTGAAAGTTTTAGTAATTCTGAAAATGAAACATCTGGATCAATTACAATAACTAATATGGGGCTTGATAGTGTACCTTTGAAAATTAGTTGCAAAGCAAAAACAAGTGTAAGAAATGTAGGACTTGTAACCTCTTCCCTAGAAATATCAAAAAATTCTGAAATGATATTGAGTTCGGATTGTTCGACAGACGTTATCGAATTTGTTACACCTGGAGAATATATCTGGGAATTAAGTGTTGATCCAGAAGGGATTGATTCCGGTTCAGAAATATACACAAATTATACTGCAGAAATTTCAGTATATCAGCCTCTTTTAGTTTACAATGAAGGACATGCAAATGAAGGTCAATCAATCGATTTATCTTCAGAAGATGATGAATCCACATATGAAATGCTAGTAAACCCTGCTTACAAAAAGAATCCTAAAAGTCTTGATGCCAAATTAATTTATTCATTATTTATCCCCTGTATTACCCTTGGTGCTCTTGTTTTTATTCTACTTAGGAGTATGGCAAGAGGTTATGAATATGAAATGAATAAATGCTATGGTTGTGATCTTTGTGATGACGCTTGTCCTGTGAGGTTATTCAATGCCGGAGATAAATTGAATATTATTTACAATACATGGAACAATGAAGATGATGGAGTTCCAATGTATACCTGTCTTACTTGTTCTGCCTGTACAAATGTTTGTCCACAATTAGTAGATTATGATTCATATGTTGATATTAGAAGATCTTTGACCATAGGAATAGCACCTGAAGCAGAAATACCCCATACAATTTTGAGAGCAGTA
>CAZMJH010000209.1:0-2788 GCA_964566595.1 uncultured Candidatus Poseidoniales archaeon | reverse complement strand
ATGTCTTCTCTGTAATGTTTGTTAACAAATGGGTTTATTGAAGTAATAGTGACTAAGCATTTGTGTGGTAGAAGAGGAGGCTACATGGTTATTGCGAATGCAGTATGAAAATTTAGATTTACGGAAGCCTAAAAAATTAAACAAATTAATTTTACAATTAAAAACAAACCCTGGTATTTTCATAAGAAATGAGGGGGGGATTCTAGGATATGCTAATTTACAAAGAATAGGAGGTGTTGTCGAATTACACAGTGTGGTTGTCGATCCTGAATTACGAGGAGAGGGGCACTCTCACAAGCTAATATATTCTGCTTGGGAAAGATGGAGGCAGGATCCTATTCTTCATGGCAAATTATTAGAATCAAAAATTGATTTTGCAAAAAAAGAAGAGAGCAATAATCTTGAAAAAGAAATATTACCTTGCCAATTAATTGCATTTACAAGAAATGCTGCATTGGCATCTGCATTAACTTCAGCAGGATTTAAAATCGCAATCCCAAAGCGGAAATGGTGGAATTTATGGTTAATTAAAACACAATTGGCTCAATTAAAAACTAATCAATTGTTTTCTTTATCTTTGAATAGATTTGTGTCATTTGTAAAAATGTTGGGGGGAGAAGTGATTCCAAAAAATAATGAAAGAGTGGGATTATTTAGGCGATTTTTTCAACGAAGAAGGAGATTATTTCATCAATTATCATATTTAGGTGAATATAAATTATTTATTTTATCAACTGAAATGCAAAAAAAGGAATGGCCAAGAAAGGGGGGGCCAAATGAAGAATATTATCATCCATTAGAAGAAATAAATGTTGCAACATTTACAAATAAAAAGGATGTTAATCCGGAAGAAATCACAGAATGGGATTCTGGAAAAAAGGAAAAAATCCCTTATGTAGATTTGTCTAATAAATAGCATATTATGAAGATAATTATTTAATAAAGAATTTCTCTAATAATTTATGTATCCAATTACCATATGGTGGATATGCAAGTCTTAGTGGGTTTATTCTGCCTTTGAAAACTACTGGTTTGGCTTGTGAAAAGGTTTCAAACCCTTCCTTACCATGATATTGGCCCATACCAGATGCCCCTACTCCTCCAAACGGTAGACTTTTTATTGCAAATTGAATTACGGTATCATTGAAAACAATACCTCCAGAATGTGTTTCTTTAATGATTTTATTTTTAATTTTTTTATTAAATCCAAAATAATACAAAGCTAATGGTTTTTCACCTAAGTTTATTGCTTTAATTGTTTCAGAAATATCTGTATATGTTATGACTGGTAAGAGGGGTCCAAAAATTTCAGTTTGAGAAATTTCCATTTCATCAGTTGAATTAAAAATAAAAGAGGGAGGCATTTTTTCACCTTTTTTCCATTTTGTTACTGGTTCTATTTTTGCACCTTTTAATTTGGCATCAGCAATTAATTCTTGTAATCTATCCGTATGAAATTGATTAATAATGCACGAATATCCTGAATCTTCTTGGCCACCGGGATACATTTTTTCGAATGATTTCCGATATTCTTTAACAAAACTATCAACCTTTCCGGAAGGAATGTAGATATGATCTGGTGCAATACATGTTTGTCCCGAATTAATTGATTTGCCAAAACAAATTCTTCTTGCGGCAGCTGAAATATTTGCATCAGGTCCAATAATAACCGGGCTTTTACCTCCTAATTCTAAAGTTACCGGAGTTAAATTTTTGGCTGCAGCCGCCATGATTAATTTTCCTGTTTTGGTTGAACCTGTGAACATTAAATGATCAAAAGGGAGTTTTGAAAAAGCAATTCCCATTTCAACATCTCCACAACATATTGCTACATCCTTAATATCAAAATATTTTGAAACCAATTTTTGAAGAAGTTCGGAAGTATTAGGTGAATGTTCAGATGGTTTAATCATGACTTTATTACCTGAAGCTAAAGCGTATATTAAAGGAGATAATGTAAGGTCTATTGGATAATTCCAAGGTGAAATAATCCCTATAACACCTAATGGTTGCCAATAAATTCTTGATCTTGCGGGAA
Source organism: uncultured Candidatus Poseidoniales archaeon (assembly GCA_964566595.1). Classification (GTDB taxonomy): domain Archaea; phylum Thermoplasmatota; class Poseidoniia; order Poseidoniales; family Poseidoniaceae; genus MGIIa-I. The sequence continues at coordinate 750 of CAZMJH010000209.1, read as the reverse complement.
CATTTAACAATCCTGAATTTCTTATATTAGGGCGCATCCATCTACGCAACTTACTGAGAACAAATTTAATCAAATGTTGTGTTTGCATTAATTCCATCATTAGTGTTTCATATTTACTTCTATGACCAAAGTCAGTACTAATTGCATCTATCCATTCTTGTTTATAATTTGAAATAATTTTCAATACTAATTTCAAATTTTCTTTACGCTGCTTTAATGGAGGATATGGATGATTAGAAAAACTGTTTTTCTGAATTTCAAGTATCTCTTCGAGTGTTTGCATTTTAATTCCCTACTTTATAATTTCAAGTTCTTCCAACAAAACCTTCCATCGTTTTATTGACACCAAGGGTATCTCCAATCCAATCATTAAGCCAAACAGGAAATAATCTACAAATATAACTAGTATACACAAATTTTGGTATTAACAATCTACGTCTATTTTTTTCTATGACTTTTATTGTTTTACGTACAACTTTTTCAGGTTTAAGAACTGGAAGTAAAAAGAATCTTCTTTTTACCCCTTCAAACATTCCTGTACTTGCAACAAACGGGCAAATTACTGATGTTCGAACTTTACTTTTCATTCCTCTTAGTTCTGCACGAAGTGCTTCATCAAAACCAACTGCAGCAAATTTCGATGAACAATAATCTACTAATTTTGAAGTCCCTACTAATCCTGCGGAAGAGGCAATTGTAACTATATGTCCTTTATTTTGTTTAAGCATCGCGGGTAAAAATGCTTGTACT
>CAZMJH010000208.1:0-2791 GCA_964566595.1 uncultured Candidatus Poseidoniales archaeon | reverse complement strand
TCCCACATTAAAATAGGTGAAAAAATGCCCCTTAAAAGTATCACAGATCCTCATTTACGTTTACGAAACCATGTTGAGAAGCAGTTGGATAATTTTGAAATTAATGAATCTTTAAAATTAGAATTACTTGAAGAAATACCAAAACGTTGGGAAAAATTGGGAGATTTAGTTTTATTTCCTGAATTATCTTTTACATCAGAAAATTGGATGAAGATAATTAGTATTAATCAAAATGTGATTTGGTATTCTTTAGCTGAAGCATTACAAGTTTCTAAAATAGGTAGACAAAAGCGTATACAGTTAGGACCAATGCGGCGTAGTCAAGTTGAATTATTGTATGGTAAAGATGGAATTGTGTTGCATAAAGAAAATGGAATATTTTTTGAATTTGATGTCACTAAGGTTATGTTTTCTTCAGGAAATATATCAGAAAGAATTCGGGTTTCAAAATTTGATTGTTCTGATGAAATAATACTTGATTTGTATGCAGGCATTGGATATTATACCTTACCTTTGTTAGTTTACACAAAAGCAAAATTGCTACATGCTTGTGAATTTAATCCTGAATCAATTAAAGAACTTGAAAAAAATTTAGTTCATAATGATGTATCTGAAAAATGTATGATACATAAGGGAAACAATAGTGAAACAATTCCTAATTCTAATTTCTTAGGAAAAATCAATCGTGTAATTTTAGGATTATTGCCTTCTTCTCAAAAAAGTTGGCATTTAGCTATTCAAGCTCTTGCTTCGAATGGAGGCATGTTACATTTACATGGTAATGCAACCGCTAAAAAAGAAAAAGAATGGGCTGAAACAGTAATTGAAGAATTAAGTAATATTTCTAATAATTTAAATCGCCAATTTCAATTTAAACTGGAACATATTGAAAAAGTAAAATCTTATGCTCCTAAAGTTAATCATGTTGTTTTAGACATTAAAGTTTTCAAGTAATATTGCAGAATCATATGCATCTTTTATTTCACTCACATTTGATTTTGCACCAAGTGAATAATCAATAACAACACCATGAATATCAATAAAAAATGCCATTGGAATTCCAGTAACTCCTAATTCTTCACCAAGGGTTGGTGCATGTATAAATGGCCGATTTATGTCTCTGCCAATTCTTTCAGAAGCATTTTCTTTCCAAGAACTCATGTTGCTATATTTGGGATCAAACTCTTTGTTAAATACAAACAATCTATCTTCAGGAATTGCTTGATCATATGCATTTAGGGTAGTTTCACAATGAGTGCACCAAGGGGTAGAAAAATATGCAACCCATACTTCATCAATTGACAGATCACCATATTTTAGGCTACAAATTTCAGTTGCAGCAATAGTTTCGTTCATACTGCAGAGGTATTTATTTTGAATTCCGGAATCATCAATATAATCGAATAAAGGTATTATTTGACATTCATATAAACTTAGATTGGTTATGTTAACTTGTCCTCTTGAGCCACAATTTTTAGTATCAAGAAAATTATGTGTAATTTCCTCGTTTGTTTCCATTGGTTCTGTGCATCCAGAGAAAGAAAAAACTAAGAAAATTAAAATCAATAAACTAGCCTTAATCTTGCACATCATAACATGTGTTAAAGGCTTGAAATGTAAAACTTAGCCGTAAATGGGATGAAAGAAGTAGTAATCCGGGGGGTATGGCCGTAAAGCCAGACGCTGTTTTAATTGAGGAAATAGAATCTATTTCTAATCAACGTAGAATCGCGAAGCAATTAAATTTAACAATTTTTTCGACAACAATTATTGTTGTGATTTTCATAATATTGGCTTTTATGTTGGGCACAGAATTAATTTCAAACGAAACTGAAGAGATAAACCTGTCCGAGTGGAGAGAAGTACCGCTTAAGGAGAGGTATCAAATGGATCTTAATTTGTCTAGTTGGCGTTCTCAATTACCAGAAAAAGGACCATATGAAATTCTTCCAATGACAGAACATTTTGTTGAAGTTGATTTACCAGCTAGTGAGCAAGATGCAGGTTATCCTGAAGATGCATTAATGCATGTAGCTCTTTGGTTACCAGATGTGCCAGAAGGTGAAACTGTACCTGTTATTGCTACAGTTCATCCCTACTATGACTTTGGAACAGAAGTAGATGATTCTAATCCAAATACGATTCCTGATCTGGGGGTAGGTCAATGGATTTTTGAAGAATTTATTTCTCATGGGTATGCACTAGCTCAAGTATCTACTTTTGGAAGTGGTAAATCTACACATTGTCAAGATGTAAAAGGTCTTGGTGAACAAATTGGAATACAAGCCACTGTTGAATGGTTAGGTACTCAAGAATGGAGTAATGGAAATGTAGGGCTAATGGGCAAATCATATGCAGGAACTACAAATTGGGAAGCAGCACAAAACCCCTCAGAGCATCTTAAAACTATAGTTCCAATTAGTGGTTCAATTGGAGTCCAGCAGATGTTTTATCGTAATGGTTCAGCAGAAGCTAGAGCGATGGGTTATGACTTAGCATATCAAGGTGCAACTTCTGATCCGACTACAGATGATTTGAGAATTTGTAGTGATGATTTATTTGGTCCTGCAATGCCAGTTACTACATCTTTAGCTGCAGAATTTGGAGGTGCCGATTGGTCAGATTATTGGGAAGAACGTTACCATCTGGGAGATGTAATTGACAATTATGATGGAAGTGTGTATATTGTTTGGGGTATGCAAGATTGGAATGTTGATCCATATCATGCATTTCCTGCTTATCAAATGTTAAGAGATAAGGGATTAACTGTAAGAGGAATTATGGGACAATG
>CAZMJH010000207.1:0-2807 GCA_964566595.1 uncultured Candidatus Poseidoniales archaeon | reverse complement strand
AAAAGAAGGCGAGTTTGATTTTCCCGAATGGGTTACAAGTACTCTAGAAGTTGAAGAAAATGAAAATATTTCTTTTCTTGGAGTAATACCGTATTTATTTGGAACAACTGATGGTATAAAACTCTCATATTCTGATGAGGTAGGAGAGTTACCAAAATTATTTGATCAACCTAGTTATGATGAGTTATTGTTTGTATCATTGAATATGACTGATGCAGAAGAAATAGCAGGTTCAACAAAAGGAGAAAGATCTTCAGTTGTAATTACGGGTTATAATTTAGGTAATGAAACAATTTTTTCAGAATTGGAATTTGAGTTAAACGAATGGATGGATAAAAGAGCCAAGGCCGGATTATATGATGTGAATGTAAGAAATATTAAGAAAATCATTATTGAAACTTCTGAAGAAGCATCAGAAAATGTTGCAGGATTCTTTTTGGTTTTTGGCTCTTTTACAGTTGTTGCAGGAATTCTTTTAGTGGTCAATATATTTGTTATGTTAGCTGAAGAAAGGAAAAGTTCGATGGGAATGTTACGTGCACTTGGTATGCAACGTCCAGAAATGAGAGCGATGTTTGTTTTTGAAGGTTCTATGCTATCTGTAATTTCTAGTGCTGTTGGAGCAATTACTGGAATTTTTATTGCTTTTTTAATTTCGCTTGGTTTTCAAAGAACCTTTTCATCAGTAGAAAGTGAATTTGTATTTTACTGGTCATATTCTAGTTTAATAGCAGGGTTTGCAATTGGGTTTCTAATAACATGGATTACATTATGGATTACTTCATGGAGAAATTCAAGATTAAATGTTGTAGCCGCATTAAGAGATTTACCAACTCAAAATAGTTCAGGATTTTCTTGGTTGTGGATTTTAGTAAGTTTGGTATTATTTTCTGGTTCAATATTTTTCATACTTTTATTATTCATTTTAGATTCAGAAAGTGAATTATTACATGCAAGTTGGATGATGGCAGGTTACCTCATGATACTTGGTTTGATGCCAATAGTGGGATTTGCATTTTATCATTTCATTAAATCTAGGTTTAGATTATTTAATATGGATTTTTCACGCAGTTCAGTTTTGCCAAAATTATTAATGTCAATTTGTGCAATATCTTTGATGTTATGGACAGGACTTCCAGAAAGTATAGATCCAATTAGGGGAAATTATGAGGAAACTCGATATTCATTCATACCTTTAGGAATTTTTAGTGTAACTGCAGGAGTACTTATTTTAACAAGTATTGCACCAGCAATTGCTCGTGTATTAGGAAGAACAAGTAGATTCACAAAAAGATTTGGACCAGTAATTCCAACTGCATTAGCATATCCCTTGTCAAAGCCATTACGAAGTTCGTTAGTTGTGGGGATGTTTTCCCTTACAATTTTTTCAGTAGTTGTTTTAGCAGGTTTTTCAGCACAGTTTGAAATTTACTCTTCATCATTTGTAGACGATGCTCAAGGAGAATTTGAATTACTAGGTACTGGAAGCCTAGAACGACCTTTGGATTTGGAAGAAAATAAAGAAGAATGGCCTTGGCCAGAAAATATTACTCAAAATGATTTTGATGCGATATCTGTATTGCATTTTAATTATGTGAGAGTTAGTACTCAATTAAATGAACAGGCAACTAATAATGAATTAAAGGAGAACGCTAGTCGTTATATTATAAGAGGTATTGATGAAAACTTTGCAAGTCACGAAGGACTTCCTTTGATTGCTTGGGATGAGAGTCTTGGTGCAAGTGAGGAAGACATTTGGACTCTTGTTTCTCAAAATGAGATTTTTGCAATAGTAGATTCTGCATTTGCAATATCTTATGATCCTAATGAAGATGATAATGGCGTGCAATTAGGTGATGTATTAGTGTTGCATAATAATAATAATTTAGCAATGGAAAAAGAAGTGATAGTTGTAGGAGTTCTCAAAGAAGGATCATTATTATCTTTAAGCGGAATATTTGTTCAAGATGATTTAGCTGAACAATATCTTGGAGCAGAACCAACACGAATTATGTTTAGTATTCCTGAATCTAAATCCATAGAAGAACGAGTTGAATTATCTAAACAATTAGAGACGAGTTTTGTAGATTATGGGATGCAGGTATATGTGATAGAAGAAGAGGTTCTTGAGATACAATCTTTAATTTTTGCAATCTTTTCAATATTCAAAGCATTTCTTGCTTTAGGGTTAGTTGTTGGAATTGCAGGATTGGGAGTAGTAACGATGCGAGCAGTTAGTGAAAGACAACATCAAACAGGAGTGTTAAGAGCTTTAGGTTTTGATAAAGGTATGATTTTATTTGGATATATTTTAGAACTTACTTGGATTAGTTTATTAGGTATGATAAATGGGGTTTTAGTTGCAATATTATTTCATTATCAATTGTATCAAGTACTCTGGGCTGAACAAGAGACTGAATTTATAATGCCTTGGACTGAAATGGCATTACTTGTGTTTGTTGCATATGTATTGGTGTTGATATTTACTGCTTTACCAATTAGAAAAGCATCAAATATTCATCCTGCTGAAGCTTTGAGAGAAGTAGTGTGACATGTAGGAAGTGCTATGTTTTAAGTGATATATGAAGACCAAGCAATTAAATTCTTTAAAGAACTCGACTAACCCTACAGAGGTAGTAAAAGTGAGATTAATCCCCCCTTTGACGATATTGATGATGTTGTTGGCAACATCGCTACTTGCGGTTATTCCAACACCCGAATTGAATGAAAAAACAAATCCAATGATGGTTGATACTACAGAATATGAAGTTGCATTTCTTACTATTCTTGAACCTTCTGATGGTTAT
>CAZMJH010000206.1:2615-2824 GCA_964566595.1 uncultured Candidatus Poseidoniales archaeon | reverse complement strand
ATTCAGGGACACTTGGATTACCATTAATAGAACGTCCTGTAACTCATGATAATTGGTTTGAAGTGGCACATTACAATGCATCTGCGGTTTGATAAAATGCGAATTTTAGTTTTTGAAGATACATACGATATTTTTGAGATGATTTCAAATTTTCAAATAAACTTAGAAAATATTGAGTTTAAACAATATTGGGATACAGAGAATTCTAC
>CAZMJH010000206.1:0-2605 GCA_964566595.1 uncultured Candidatus Poseidoniales archaeon | reverse complement strand
GTAAATTTAATCCTGATGTTTTACTATTAGATTACTACATATCCCCTAAAACAGGATTACAAGTACTTCAAGACCTCAATTTAGCAGTAGAGGATGGAAAAATAAAACGCCCTACAAATATTATTGGAATAAGTTCTTCTTCTACAGCAAACTCCAAATTTTTACAATTTGGAGCAAACGACTCAACAATTAAATTCAATTTGAAAAATTTAGATATTTGGAAAGTATAATTACTAGATTTTTGTGGTTCCCTTTATGGGAAATAGCCCTCGTTTGTTAATGTTACAAACATGTCCATTTTGTTGGAAAGTTCGTAGTTTGTTAGAACACCTCAATATTGATTTTAATGAGGACCAACTTAACCCCTTACGTAGAAAAAAGGCGTTAGCATTTGCAGGAGAATGGAAGAAAGTACCAATTTGGAGAGAATCAGAAGAGAAGTTTGTTGTGGATTCAACACCTATTATGCTTTATTTAGATGAGGAATATAATGAATCTAAATTATCAAATCAAGATGATGAAAGACAAAAAATTTGGTTAAAATGGGTGGATGAGAAATTAGCTAAAGCAACAATTCCAATATTATATGGTTCAATCGGTTCTGCTTTAAGTAGTACAAGAACAGTTTCAAAATTAGAAAAATTTGGATTTTTTTCTAGACATTTGTATGCATGGACAGGTTTTCCAATAATGTGGGGAATTATTGCTAGAACAAGAGTGAAAAAAGATGGCAGGAAACCAAAGCAACTTTGGCATGATCTTCTTGATGAATTAACATCCGAATTTCATGGAAAAAATTTCTTTGGAGGGGATAAACCAGACATTGTAGATATTGCAGCGTTTGGAATTGTACGTTCAATAAGTCCTTTCAAACAATTTAGAGAAATAAAATCACATGAAAAAGGAATGAAATGGTATAACGCAATCCTTTCTACATTACAATAATTATTCTTCAGAAGGCATCCAGTCCTCTTCACCAGGTTCTCTATACCACCATTCGCCATCTTCGTCTTGGAACCATTCAACACCATCTTCATCAACGGAATAATTGTCATCATCAGGTTCTTCGTTTTCATTAATTAATCCGGATTCAACAGCAATACGCCTTTTTGTTTCAAGAGCATCTTCTTCATCATCACGAAATACCCTTCCTGTGGGGTCTACATTTGAATCTGAACGAGTATAGCCTTCTTCTACGGCATCTTTTGATTCTTCTGCAAATTGCAAAGCCATTTTCTCTCGATATTCATCAAATTCTGATCTTCCAAAAGAACCTGTAAATTGATCAGATTTTTTCCGCATTAAAGAATCCAAATCAACATTTTTACCAACTTTTTCAGTTGGTGTATCTGGTACACCTTCTCCGGAATAAAATTCTTCTTCTTCGTTTAGTTTATCGAATATTCTACCATCAGGATCTATGTCTTCAAGTTCTTCAACTAATAAATCATGTTCATCATCATCTATTCGTTCATCTTTATGGGCTTTAGTAATTATTTTTACAAAACGCCTAATTTCTTTTGATAAATCTTTATCATCTTCATTTATTTCAGGTAATTTTTCTATTTGTTTTAATAATTTATCATAAGGAGTGCCGGTTAGTGCTCCAAGAAATTTACTGAATCGACTTTTACGTTTTGCCATGTGAACGCCCCTCCCACAAAATAACATGGCTTCAAACGTATGATAAAAACATTAGGACGGTAAAGGCTTAGGAGAAATATCATAACAATTTAAAATTATTATTTTCAAAAGAATATATTCTAGGCTTTCCGGTTGGAATTTCTAATTTAACAACAGAATTCTCATCTAGACTTTCTAATTTCATAACTATGCTACGTAAGGAATTTCCATGAGCAGAAATTAATATGTTTTTGTTTGAAATTAATTCAGGCATCACTAATTCTTCAAAGCAAGGTAATGTTCTTTCAGCTGTCATTTCTAAACTTTCACCATTAGGGGGAGGAACATCAAATGAACGCCTCCAAATATGTACTTGTTCAACACCGAATTTTTCCCTTGCATCATCTTTATTCATACCTTGTAAATCACCATAATGCCTTTCATTTAATCGTAAATCTTTGTGAGTCGGTATTGAATTTGAATTTGAATTTTCTTCAAGAATTATTTCTGCTGTTTTTTGTGCTCTAATTAATTCACTTGTAAATACCATATCGATTTTTATTTCAGATAATTGTTTACCTGCAGTTTTTGCTTCCATTAATCCTTGTTCTGATAATTCAACATCAGTCCACCCAGTAAACAAATTTGCAGCGTTCCAAATTGATTGACCATGACGGACAAGAATAAGTAGAGGCATTGCTCTCATGTAAAGGGTAAAGGACACTACCCTTCAATATTGTTAAGGGAAAGCTAATGGAGTCACCCATAGTATGACTAATGGTGCAATTCCCATTGCCAAATCTCGAAGAAATAAGATTAACAAAGTTTTTGTGTTTGCAGCTGTAAGTTTTTCAAATTCTTTTTGCATTTTTTCATCAATAATATCTGAAACTTTACCTGCACCTTTACGAGCAACTTCGATTGCTGCTCCAGTTGCAACTGATGTTAATAACCCACCTGGAGTAAATTTCCTTGCTTTTAG
>CAZMJH010000205.1:0-2839 GCA_964566595.1 uncultured Candidatus Poseidoniales archaeon | reverse complement strand
AAAATAATTGGAATTACTGTTCATCTTCGACCCCATATTCAACAACATGCTTTTTCAATTGTTCATGGATATAATCTCGTTCGGAATTAATACTTCCAGTTTCTTCTGTTAAATCCTTATGTTGATTTGCCAAAACAATTGTAGAAGCTCTTAATGGCGTTCCATTTTCATCATATTCAATTGTAACTTGGCTTTTACCATCTGGCCTTACCCATGGAAGTAAATTCTTCTCTCTAACCTCAGTAAGTCGTCTTGTTAACTGTTGAGATAAAATACTGGGAAGTGGCATATATGTTCCAATTAATCCAGGAAATAGTTCGGATTCGGTACATGCATAACCAAACATCATTCCTTGATCTCCTGCTCCTCCGACATTAACGCCATCTGAAATATCTGGAGATTGTGTTGTTATTGCTACACGTACTTCACAAAATTCTTCACTTGTAGCATCCATTCCAATATCGTGTGAGTTATAACCAACATCTGCGCAAACATCTCGAGCAATTTGTTCATAATCAGGAATCGCTCCATTTACAGTTACTTCACCACCAAGTACTATCAAACTTTTATCATCCATGCCTTTAACTAATGTTTCAACTGCAACTCTTGCAAAAGGATCAATGCGTATACAAGCGTCTAATATTGCATCACTTATTTGATCACAAAGTTTGTCAGGATGCCCAGAACTTACTGACTCTGAGGTGAATAGGCGTTCAGTCATAACCTGCCCTAAAACACTTAGTTCATGAAAAGTTCGGTGTTAATTTTGCGCCACTTTGAAGGAGTATAGGCCTTCGCACACTCATGGGCGACTCTAATGAAGTCAACTGGCATCCCACAAATTATCGTACTCATACCTTGGGAGAAATTTCTTCTAATGGGGTGAATTTTATCGGTTCCATTGTAACTTTGTGTGGGTTTGCTGAAATCATAAGAGGAAAAGGAGGAGTATGTTTCATAAAATTAAGAGATGGTACGGGACAACTTCAAGCATTCATAAAAAAAGGAAATGTAAGTGATGAAGAATTAGAATTATCACAAAATGCTAGTCGTGAATCGACATTCCAAATCACTGGAGAAATCGCACAAAAAAGGCCAGCTAGAGTCCCTGAAGGGGAACCTACACCCCCTCCAGAATACGAAATTGTTGCCAACAAAATTAATATTCTTTCAATTGCAAAAACACCAATGCCATTAGGAGTCACAGATAAAGTAGAAGTGGGTATGGATGTAAGATTAGATAACAGATTTCTAGATCTTCGAAGAAAACATATCAATGCAATGTTTAAATTACGAAGTAGGATTCTTCAATATGGTAGAGAACATCTGATTTCAGAAGGATTTGGAGAAATAAATAGCCCGAAAATAATTGCTGCGGCAGCGGAAGGTGGAACAAATTTATTTCCAATAAAATACTTTGAACGCGATGCATATTTATCTCAAAGCCCACAATTATACAAACAATTAGCCGTAATGGGAAATTTAGAACGTGTGTTTGAAATTGGGCCAGCATTTAGGGCTGAAAAACACGACACATACAGACATCTTAATGAATTTATTTCCTTTGATATTGAAATGGCTTGGGCAAATGATGAAGATGTTATGTGTGTTCAGGAACGTATGATTTCACATATATGGAATAAAATAAAAACAAATGATGAGGATTTGATTGGAGCTGTGAATGAATATAGAGTTTCAGAAGGGAAAGAACCTGTTGAAATTAATGTTCCTTCTATTCCATTTCCAAGAGTTTCATATTGTGAAGCAATAGAATTAATTCAAAATCAAGGAGTTGAAATAAATTGGGGAGATGATATTGAAGCACATCACGCAGATATTTTAGCAGAAAAATACCCTGAGTTCTATTTTCTTCCAAAATGGCCTATGTCTATGAAACCTTTTTACATATTCCATGACAAAGATGAAACTTCAGCAACAGGAGGTCAATTATCACGTGGATTTGATTTGAATTTTGGACGCGACGAAATGACAAGTGGTGGACAAAGAGAACATAGAGCAAATGTGCTTACTCAAAATTTAATAGATGTGGACTTAAATCCCGAAGATTTTAATTTTTACATAGACGGTTTTCGTTATGGTGCACCACCACATGCAGGTTGGGGACTTGGTGTAGCACGATTGTTAATGGTACTTACAGGTGCAGGAAATGTAAGAGAAACTGTATTATTTCCGAGAGATAGGAAAAGATGCACACCATAATCCAAAGCGATTGTATTGAAGACTGAGACTTAGTCCGACAATCATGGCCAAGCCGCGATTTGCGTTTCTTCTACTCAAAGAGCATCCATATGGTAGAGAAATGTTAAAACAAATATTATCTGCAGGATTTATACCAGATATTGTTATTGAAGAAGATTCTGATATCGGCACAGAAGAAAGAGAGAAGTTTCTCAAACGTATAGAAGGGCACCCTATTGCTGCAACAATTTCTTCACAATTAGACGGTTTGGCTGTCCAACATCTCACAGTTCCAATACACAATTCAGATGAAGTAATGCCCCATATAAGAGATATTGAATTGGATTTAATTGTTTTTGGCGGTACAAGAATTATTCGGGGAGAAATTCTTGATTATCCCAAGGATGGTGTGATTAATTCTCATCCCGGATTATTACCTGATTGTCGAGGATCAGCTTCTCCAGCGTGGTCTGTTTTTCATGATATACCAATTGGTTCTTCAACTCATTTTTGTGATAATGGCATAGATACTGGTGAATTATTACTTCGCAGAAAAATTGCAGTAAAAAAAGGCATGACTTACGAAGATTTATGCTACGAAACTTTAGTATTAGCAGGTGTTTTAATGAAAGAAGCATTA
>CAZMJH010000204.1:0-2841 GCA_964566595.1 uncultured Candidatus Poseidoniales archaeon | reverse complement strand
TAGACGTGCATGGATTAACAAATTCTACAACTGCATGGCTTATTCATGATCATACGAATCCAACAATAATACCTCTTAATTTACCATATTCTAATTTAACAAATTTAACTGCGATTGATGTTGAATTAGAATTAAGTGAATTTTCATCTCTTACAGTTAATGAAGTAAATGTTCCGTCTAATTTATCTGCAATAATTCATCTTGATTTAAGTATAGAAGGAAATAATCATTTTATTGTTAAAGCAAGGGATGCTGCAGGAAATTGGGGGGAATTGCCTCTTATAATTAATAGAGATACAATGTTGCCTGCAATTTCTTTATTTCCTTTTCCTCAAACACCTCAAAATGTTTCTGAAATAACTGTGACAGGGTGGGTTGAACATAGTTCTACAGCTTGTTTAGGTGAACTTGTATTTAGTGTTCCAATAATTGGTGATGTTTTAGCAGATTGTGATTTAAGATCAAACCAAACAAATTCTGATTTGCAGGGATGGAGATTTAGTGTGACATATGATGCTTCAGAAATTGAAGATGGGGAACTTGTTTTTAATTTAAATGCTAGGGATTGGGCAGGGAATTGGAATGAAGTCAGCCAATCCTTTTATTTAGATACAAGGCCACCTTCTATAGAGTGGTTATCTCCTTTATATTCAGGGAAAAATCTCTCCGATCAATATTTCTCCCTATCTTGGAATATTAATGAAGAAGCCACTCAATATATTTCACATAATAATAATTTTATTTCAGAGATTGAGGGTGTTGGAACACATATTTTAGATGTGGAATTAGTAAAAACAGGATTACATGAATTTTGTATTTTTGCAATTGACCTTGCTCAGAATATTGTTGAAGATTGTATTGAGGTTAACCTTTCACCTGATATTTATTTGACAGATGTTTATGCTCCATGGGATGGTAAAACAATCAATAATGCGGAGGTTAGTGCTGAAATAAGTGCAGGCCCAAATCAAACCTTTAGTTGGGCGAAATTAATTGGTAATAATTGGATAGATCAACAACAAGAAGAAGCAGTTGATGGAGTTAAGACTGTAATTTTTAATTTGGACGAAGGTGATAATAATTTAAGAATTTACATATCTACACTTGATGGATATGTGATCCATGAATTGTCAGTTAATCTTGATAGGGAAGTTCCGGTATTGAATGCTGATATATCTTTGAAAAATATAACAGTTTCAACTGAAATTTTAGAAATCACAGGAGATTGTGAACCTGGATTAAATGTAAATGCTATATTGCAATCTGATTTTTCAGAAGCGGAATGTAGTGAAATTGGTAGGTATGCCCTTACATTATCTTTGTCAGGCGAAGATGGAAATAAAATAATATTATTAAGTTCAGAGGATTTAGCAGGAAATAAAATTGAAATAACTTTGGAAATAGTATTGGATACAATTTCTCCATCAGTTTCTCTTCAACAAATAAATGGTAGTTGTTCAGAAAAACCAATACCTACAATTTTTGATAATAATAACCAGCCGTTATGTGTTTTAGGGGTTATTGCAAAATATTCTGGAGAGGATATTGTAGAGTGGAGTATTGTAGCTTATTATGAAGGAATTGAATATGATCGGAAAGAGGGTATGTTTATTGAAAATGGTAAGGAGATAAATCTAGAAATTTCCGATACATCTAATTTAGGTTTGTGGACATTTACTGCTTGGGTTGTTGATGAGGCGGGTAATTTCTATGAAATTAGCGAATCATTAAATTTGACTAGTGAGGATTATACTGGATTACAACATGCTACAAAAATTGGTTCTAGTTTAAATTTAATCATTATTGTTTTAGTAATTTTCATATTATTTACATTGGTTTTGATTAGGAAAAGAGAGAATATAGTAATAGAAACATTTGAGGATTCATTATTAATTGATCCTGATATGATGTTTGAAGGTGACGATTTAAGTCTTAAAGAATTGGAAACAGAAAACAAAATTCCTGAAAGTGAATTTATAGATTCTGAAGAATTATATAATTCAAATGAAAATATAGAGGAATTAGTAATTGAACAAAATCACGAACCATCGGCAGATATAGAATCTATTCAAGAATTGTTAGATTCAAATGTTGATACAATTGAGATGGCTGAATCATTTGCTAATGATACGGGCATTATGTTAGCAGCAGAAGGAACAATACAGGGCCAATCTGGATGGTATCGCGATAGGCAAGGAGATCTTGTGTATTGGAGCGTGGATGAAAATGGCACATGGACCAGAATTGATACGGAGATGAATTGATGGGTGGATTAAATGGTATAGACTCTGAAAAATTTGCAGATTTTCTTAAAAATATTCCAATTCCAGAACAAAGTCCCATTATTTCTGATGAATTATCATCTGATTTGAAAAATTTAGCAAAAGAAGAAATACCACATATATCTAATTTGATTGAAAATTTAGAATTAAATTGGTTATCCTCTCAAGACAATAGATTGGGAGTTACAATTTTTAGTGAAGATTATAATGAAATTTTTCGTAAAAAACGTTTAAATTTACCATTTAAGGACATTAAAATTGGTCTTCATCCGATTTTGGCTGATGACGAAAAACTCTACAATCATACAATTGTACATGAAATATTACATGCTGCAGGAATGATTGAGCATAGTGAAAGACATGAATCATTGACAAATGAGATTGCGCCAGCCCCTTTATTTTCTGAATCAGTTGTATTGAGATATTTGCAGGCAGGAATGATATCATCTACTGATGTTCTTAGTTGGGAATGTGATAATTGTAATTATATTTGGACTAGAAATACAATTCATCAACCAATAAGATGTCCTAAATGTTCATCACTCTATAGAGAGAATAA
>CAZMJH010000203.1:0-2841 GCA_964566595.1 uncultured Candidatus Poseidoniales archaeon | reverse complement strand
CATTTGTTGTGCTATCTATCACTGATTCTACAAACTCCGGATTAGTGTAAATAAACCAAGATGCTGTAAACAACATAAGTGCAATTGGGAGGGCTTGCCAAATCCGCATTAATTAACCTCTGAACTGAACTTGTCTTCAAAAGTTGGGATGAAAAACGTCAATAAACTATGAATCTAGACAATATACTTCATCTGCAGACAGTGTTAATCCAAATAATTCAACATCATTTGAATTGATAATTATTGGTTCTTTTTGTAAACTTGAATAATGTTTCAAGACCTCTTCTTGTCGTTGTTTGGTTTTTTCTGGAATCCAAGGGTCTGTTAAAGAAGCAAGAGTCATTTGTAATTGTAAACCTTTGTTTTTTTCTTGACCTTCCCTTAAAGTTTCAACATCCATTAAACTAATTCCTCTTAAATTACAATCTAAATATTCTAAATTTTCTTTAAACTTTTTAGGCAAGGGTTCTGAACTGCAACCACCTATAATAACATCAGACAATCTATTCAATTGTACTGTTTCAACAATTAAATCACGTTCTAAATCATTTAAACATAAACCTTCAACTTCCATACCAAGAAAATATTCAGGTAATGTTTCAACTCCAAGTTTTGGACATGCTCCAGCACAACTACAATCAATTATTCCAATTCTACGTAATTTTGCTTCAGCATCTAATACTCCTTTTGACGAATTTAAAAATGGTAATGCCATCTTTCCTCTATTAATTTTAGAAAAGGATAATTCAACAAATATGATTTCAATAAATATTCCCAATGTTAACAACGCATCTTGTGCTGAAGGAACAATTAGCCACATTGAAAATATGGCAAGACTATGCAATCTAAACCTCCAAGAAAATAATTCTTCGCCTTCAGCAAGACCAAATCTACGTAATAATATAGCTGCTATTGTAGATAGTATGATTATCACCTCTAGATATGAAATTACTAAAGCAAGTTCTAACATAGATGCAGCACTATAACTTGGCGTCACTCCTTCGATGAATCCTGCTTCTTCAGCAGACAAAAACCATGCTGGCAAAATTACAATTAAAGTTAAAGATACTGTAAAAGCAATAAAAAATGTGCCCCACATCAACAACTGCCTAAGCCATTTACGCTCATGCTCCATCATACCTGGACTACAAAAAACAATCACTTCTCGAAAAATAAATGGTAATGATAAACAAATTCCAAGAAGCACTATAGAAAGCCAACGAAGAGATACCCATTCTGTAGGAGAATATACAGCGATACAATCAGAACATGGACTTAATATTGAAAGATAATTTTTTAGAATTTGATCAATAAAATACCATCCAATTATCATCATTAATACAAACAAAGCTAACAATCTACCCAAACGTATACTTAATTCATCTAAATGAGATTGTAAAGTTATCTCCTTATCCGATGCAAGACTCAAAGACATACCAATATACAGCCCTAACAAGAAGCCCTAAATGAGGATTCAGAGTAAATCCATCACTTTTGGAGGTGTAACTGCTTGTATACAAGTTCGATAAAGTCCATATGCAGCCCATGCTGCCAAACAACCAACTAATATCCCTTCAACCTGGCCCCAATTCAAATAACCATATCTTGTAAAATACAATAAAACAAGCAAAAGAATTCCTCTTTTAATGCCTTGAGGGATTGCTAATTCCTTTGCTAAATGTGGAGGGCCTCCTCCAAATTTTCGCTCATAAAATTCTCTTTGAACAACAGCACCAAGAATCAAAATCCCAAGTGTGGGCCAATAATACAAATTACCATTATCAAAATACTTTTCAGCTAATTCCAATTGATGCGCCCTTTCAATTGCTTCTGGGTCCTCCACCTCTACAAACAATACATCATAATCACCAACGCTTAATGTTCTAGTAGCAAGATCCTCTCCTTCTTGTGCTACAACCTCATCAGGTGACGATATTGAAAAAGACAAAATATTCCATTTATCTCCAGGATCAGCAGATGCGCCATTTACTGCATTTACAACTAATGAAAAGTGTATAATTCCTTCATCTGTTTCTGGTGCTGACCAATTAACGGCCCATGTTTTATCAGAATTGGGGCTATCATGAGATATCGTACCAACTACCTCAGGAACGAAATGAATATCCGAGTCATCTGACCAAGTGAAATTACCAACACCATAATCGGTTAAAATAAAACCAGCTGCTGTAGAATCAATAGCATCCCCGCTAATCAAAAAGGTATATTCACCACCTAAAGTATATGATTCTGGAACACCACTAATTTGTACTAAAACCTCAGTAGAAGGAAGCCCATCTCCATGACAAGTACAACCTACATCAGCAGTCAATTGATCGTTTTGAATACCTGGAGGACCTGTTGGATTTGACATAGAAGGAGCTACAAGTAAAACAAATACTACAAGAAGCAAAGATGCCCTGAAATACATTCGTGACAATGGTCTCACTGCACCTCCCACCTCTGATACGTCCTTAAACTATTGTCAGCCCACTACCTAAAGGTAGTGTAATCCTCAAAGTTCTTTGATGGCTGAATTGAGTTCTGCCATCATCTTCTTTCCATCACCAAATAACATCATAGTTTTATCTTCATAAAATAAATCATTATCTACTCCTGCATAACCTACTGAAAGACTCCTCTTGATGATAACAACAACTCCTGCTTTATCC
Organism: uncultured Candidatus Poseidoniales archaeon; assembly: GCA_964566595.1. Taxonomy (GTDB): domain Archaea; phylum Thermoplasmatota; class Poseidoniia; order Poseidoniales; family Poseidoniaceae; genus MGIIa-I. The sequence continues at coordinate 172 of CAZMJH010000203.1, read as the reverse complement.
GCATCAATAATAGGCATACCTCCAAGTGGACCTTCTCCTGTTCTTGCAGCAGGATTTATTGTATCATTTGCACCAATAACTAAAGCCACATCACAATCAGAAAATTCAGAATTTATTTCATCCATTTCAATCAATTTTTCATATGGTACATTTGCTTCAGCCAATAAGACAT
>CAZMJH010000202.1:0-2893 GCA_964566595.1 uncultured Candidatus Poseidoniales archaeon | reverse complement strand
CCTTTTTCTAAATGTTTTTTTGCTATTAATTTCATTTCTTCGGAAAGAGGCATTCCATCATTTGTGGGTCGTAATTTGATATTTTCAAAATTTGATTTCTTAAAAACCCACATTCCTGATTGAGAATCTTTTATTCCATTCCAAAACAACATCCTTCCTGTAATTGAAAGTGCCCAATTACCAAAACCATGCAACCCAGACATTGCCCCATCTTCTGCTAAAGTTAATCTGTCACAAGTAATAAAATCCAAATCACGATCTAAAAGTATTTTCACTAATTCTGGTATTTTTTCTGCGGGATAAGTGCAATCAGCGTCCATAGTAACTATTACATCTCCAGAAGCTACTGCAAATCCAGTTCGATAGGCTCTTCCATAACCTTTTCTTGGCTCAATATGAACTCGTGCACCTTTTTTTAGAGCAATCTCTCTAGTTTTGTCAGAAGAGTTGCCATCAACAATCAAAATTTCTAAACTTTTGCAAAATTTTCGAGGTATTGCTTCAATGGTTTCTCCAATCCCTGCCTCCTCATTCAAAGTAGGAAGAATTACAGTCACACTGACGTCAAGTTTCTTTGCCATTGAACCCCCCTAATATCTCTTTAATTTAAATCGATTCATAGTTGACATCAAATAGGACGGTTGAAAAACAAACTAGACTAGGCCGTGATTATATGCACATAGCCATGCTAGCGGGAGAGTATCCTCCTTTATGGGGAGGTCTTGGGTCTGCAGCATACCATTTATGTAAATCTTTGAGTGAAATGGGGCATGAAATCACAATCATTACCAGAAAATTGAAAAAGGGAAAAAGACCCATTATCAAAAATGTCAATATCATAGAAGTTAATTGGTTATATGCTCCAATGACATTTACTCGAAGTTATGGGAAAAATGCAATTAAATCTTTAAAAAAAATTAATTCAATTGAGTCAATAGATGTTATTCATTTACATTGTCCATTAATTGCTTTGACTGAAAAAGAAATTTTATCCCTTCGTGAAAATATTGCTCCTGTAATCACAAGTTTACATGGAAGTTGGTTAGGTGAAAGAGATGGCATTGTAGCTGCAAGAAAACATAAAGAATCCGCTGTTTGGAAGAATCCAAATGATTTGGCTATTTTATTAACTGCTAAATATTATTCAAAATATGAAACCGCTGCTGCAAAAGCCAGCAATTTATGTGTGGCAAATTCCGTTTCAACAAAAGAAGATTTCAAATCTAGATATTCGTTACCTAATAATTGGAATTGTGAAGTAATTCATTGGGGTGTAGATGAAGAGTTATTTCGCCCAATAAATCATGACAATGAAGAAGAACTGAGATCATATGAAGCTATTAGAAGAAAATTTGGTGCTGAAGACAATGATGCTTTGGTTGGAAACAAAAAAAGTAAAACTCCATTATTATTGGCAGTAGGAAGATTAGCCGCACGTAAGGGTTTTAGATTTTTATTAAATGCAATGCCTAAAGTTATAACAAAATATCCTAAAGCAAAATTAGTAATAATTGGTAGAGGAAATATGTACAAAACCTTGAAAAAACAAGCAAAAAAGTTGGGTATTTCAAAATCTATAATTATTGAAAGCAGCATGGAATTTGATGATTTAGCAACATGTTATCGATCTGCAGATTTAGTAATTTATCCTTCATACTATGAAGGTCAAGGATTAATTCCTCTCGAAGCAATGGCTTCAGGGACTCCTGTTGTAACCGTAAATCAAGGACCTCTTGATGAAATGGTTGATGATTCTGTTGGTGCATTATATTCTGTAGGGGATTACAATAGTCTAGCAAACAAGATTATTGAAGAATTAGGTAATCCTAATTTACGTGAAAAACAAGCAAAAAATGGAAGAGAGAGAATTTTGACTGAAAGTACTTTTACTCAAGAAAAAACTGCTCGAAAGTTTATTGAATTATATAATAATCTATAATTCAAAAATTGACATTTAAGCGTTTTATTCATATTGTTAGTCTTCTTCGCACACTTGTGAAGAGACAGAATGTTGAACTAGAAGGCATGATTGTTGGGGAATCCATCTCTGAGGATTATGTCAGTGTGGCATTAAATAAAGCACTTGGAGCAACATCTATTATCGTAGTTATTTTTATTATTTTAGCAATAATTTTTGGTAATCTCTCACCTGATTCAAATTATAGTATACCTACTGAAAATGAAAACCCTAGACAATTAAACATTGTTTGGAATGAACCAGTTTTTATGCCAAGACATGAAGAATGCATTGATCCTACTAATGGACAAGATATTCCAGAATATGGTATTGGATATGAGCCTAGTCTTTCAATGGATAGTGAAGGTAACTTATTCGTTACTGCACACAAAGATTTACGGTGGGGTGGAGAAGAAAACCCATTTGCTCCTGTAATTGGTGGAGATTGGGGAACTTATCACGCATGTGAGGATGGCGAATTTACAACTTGGGATTACTGGGCTTCATGGTTTTGGGTCTCTAACGATGGTGGATATAATTGGACTCATGGGGATAATTTTGACCCAACTCCTGGAACTCTATTAAATTCCGCAATAGGTTCAGCAACTGGTGCTGGTTCAGAATGTTTAGGAGATGAAGGAGATATCGCTGTAGATGGTAATGATATGATTTATTATCTAGATACAACATTAGAAGATAATTGGTGGCATATTTTTTCTGATGGAGGAAATACATACGAAATGGGATCTGTATGTCAAAGAATGAATACAATGGCTGCAGATGACAGGCCGTGGGTTGCTGCACAAGGTGACGGAATTATTCATTACCTTGGAAATTCGGGTGCCTCGCCACCAGAATGTTCAGGGGATTCTGGAAGATACTGGTATTATCATTCAGAAAATGGTGGAACTACATTTTCTCAATGTTACTCTATGC
>CAZMJH010000201.1:0-2902 GCA_964566595.1 uncultured Candidatus Poseidoniales archaeon | reverse complement strand
TAAAGATGCGATGGCAGTACATCGAAGAAGAGATTTCATTGGTATGACTTTATCAGAATTTGAAACATGGTGGGAAAATGATACACCACCAATTAAACCAGAGGGAAGATTAGGTCAATTACTAATTTCAGAATTTACTTTAAAAGATTGTATTAATTTAGCATTTGAATGGGATTTAAATGAAACTACTCCTACAGTGATTGAAAATTCTTCTAATAAATTACTTCTACGAGGATGGATCGATAGAGTTGATTTGATTCCATTTGAAGATGGTTCTTTAATCAATGAAGAAGGAAGTAATGCCCCTGCACCTTTTATTTTATCAGATAATTGGACGCCTCGTAGATTGATTTTAATTCGTGATACAAAAAGTGTGGAAGGACCAAGTAGTGATAAATTGGGAGAAAAACATAGAAAAGCAATTTTTGAAGAAATTCAACTTGCATTATATGCAAGAGCATGGGAATTATCACATCCTGGGGATTTAGTTGTTGGAGTAGGAATTACAGAAGTGGGAGACATTACGACTAATAATTTAGAAATTGATCCAGATTATGAAAAACTTTTTTCAACTTTAGAAGTAGGGGAAATAACAAGATATACACATGATATGTTTAGATTTCCAGATGAAAAACTACCTGCTAAATCAAATCCATTTCGTGCATGGCTTAATTGGAAAATAATGGTCGCATTTAAAGCATCTAATTTTTCTAGAGATGGCAGAGTGCATCCTATTCCAGGAGATCATTGTGAATATTGTAGTGTCAGAAGAATTTGTAGATTGGGACTTGAAAAGAGGGGAGATTATTGAAGCTTAAACAGAAATTAAATCGTAGTCAACGTTTGGGTTTGGATATTGATAAACATGTAGCAATAGCCGCGGGAGCAGGAACAGGAAAAACAACTGTAATGGCATTAAGATATATTGAGCATTTACTCAATGTTGAACAAAGAGCAACAATTTTGTTACCACAAGCTCCACGTAGGCCTTTACAAGGCCCCGGTTCATTAAGGGCCCCAAAACGTGAACAAATTGATTTAGAAGAATGGGGAGGTTTACTCCCTTCTGAATGTGTAGCTATTACTTTTACAAATGATGCTGCAGATGAATTAAGACATAAAATAAGGACCTTGTTATTTGAAAAACAGCAAGACGAAGATGACCCTAGAATTAACAGGAAAGGACTGATTGAACAGATGCTCTCATTGCTTGATGATGCACCTATTGGAACTATAGATTCCTTTTTCGCATCTTTGTTAAAACCATGGATGGGTTTAGTGAATGAAAACCCCACAAAAGAGAATGTTAGTGATGAATCAAGACCATTATTATCAAAAATGGCTGTAAAAACTGCTTGGAGAATAAGAAATGAAAATGATGCATTTGAGTCGGGAATACTTTCTAATCATTCAGAATTTATTGATGCAAGAAATAGATTGTCAACAGGCCTTGGAGGCCGTTTTATTGCAGAAAAAGTTTTATTAGAATTATTAAATCAATCATTATTTGTTGAAGAATCTGAATCTAAAATCCGGCAATTATGTAGTGCAGGAATTAGTAAAAATGATGCAATAAATAATTATATTCGTGAAATGATACTTACAATAAGTGAACCTGGTTTAAAAAGGTTAAACGAAATATATGTTTTGGCCCACGATTGGCTCCAGGGATGTATTAATTTCCATACAGAATTAGGATTGACAAAAGCACTTTCAGAGGATAGCCGTTATGCAGCTTTCGATGAATTGGTAAGAATGGGAGTGCCAACAGACGATTGGGAAAAATTACAATGGTTATATCATTTTGAATATGTTACTACTACAGAATCGGCTTTTATGAAAATGAAATCAAAATCTTCGGCTATGCCTTACGGTATGTTACCGAATTCTAAAAATGAAAAATGGTCATCTGGAATAGCACCTCGATCAGCAATTAAAGGTGCAAAAAACAAAGAAAAAGCAAAGAAAGAAATTAAAGAAGTAGGAGATGAAATTTCTGAACTACTTAGTAATTCAGATTTCCGGCAATTAAGGTGGATGAGTTATTGTGCTTGGTTATTTGATCCAGTTTTAGCATGCCCAAAACATCCAGATGGAGATTTAAGAGGTGCTAAAATAGCTTCACTCCCATTAGATGTTAATCCACCCCAAAATACAATTATTGCATCAATACCTCTTCAAATAAATTTGCTTGAAGATTTATTTGTCGTCCAGCGAGGAGTCCAATCAATTTTACATAAAATAAAAATTACAAGAGAAGTACATGATTATTCAGATATACAAAGATTAGCTGAAGATTTACTTTTAGCAAGATGCCCAGACATATGTAGAACTTGGTATCCTGATAAAATTATTAATGCGTTGGATAATTTATCAGAAAATCCCTGGGAAGATTTACACATTGAAAAAGCATTAAATTTATCTTCAGATAATGATGAGGTTTATCATGATTTAATGCATAGATATGATGTTATTAAATCCTTAAGACGTAAATTTAGAATATTTATTATTGACGAATATCAAGATACAAACCCACAACAGTTCCGTTTATTATCTCGTTTATTTGGCAGAAGGAAATTAGATACAGGTGAATTACCACTTCCTGTTTCTAGTTGGGATCCAACAGTATGTGTTGTTGGAGATTTGAAACAAAGTATATTTCGATTTAGACAAGCACAAGTAACTGTTATGTTGAAAACTATTCAAACAATATGTCAAATTAATAAAATAGAAATGGACAATGAACAAAGATTAATTAATTTACGTAAAAAACAGGGCGTTTCTGAAGGATGGGGCAGAGATCCACGTCCTATAATATCCAAGATTAAAACAGATCAATTTGTAACAGGAGATGTTTTTGCCGAAAAATTTGAAGGAAGTAACGAAAACATATTGACATTTT
>CAZMJH010000200.1:0-2947 GCA_964566595.1 uncultured Candidatus Poseidoniales archaeon | reverse complement strand
GAGGACCACCTGGACCTCTACCCGGAGGACCACCTCTTCTCCCAGGGGGGCCACCTTTTCTTGGAGGACCACGAGATTTTTCTTTCTCTTCTTCTTCCTCTTCTTCTTCGAAAACTGCACCACAACTTTGACAAGTGTCATCTGATGCTTTGACTAATTCACCACATGCTTCACATGCAAAACTATCTTCATCATCATCTTCTTCATCAATATTTTCTCCATAAACCTTGTCAACAGATCCATCTCTACTTTTGAATAACACTATATTGGAAGAAAGTTCAAATCCTTTTAATGCTAATTCTGTGTCAATCTGACGTTTAAACGCATTTGCTAAATCCATTGGAGTATCAAGAACACGTCCATCATCAATAAATGTAATATTTACTTGTGCAACATCATCCACAAGTTTTGACTGTGGAGATTCTACAGCAACACCTCTTTTTCTAGCAACTCTACGAACTGCAACTTCAGTCATTCTCCTAAGCAAAGATGTATCTGGCAATTCATCATCTTTTGCTTCATCTCCAATAGTCTGTTTAAGAAAATTAGAAGCCGCTGATGCTTTTTCATCTGTTGGGCGTAAATGTGAAGGTAATTCGGAATTAACTTGAGAAAGTACATTACTTGCAGTTTCATTCATCTGCAACCATTTATTTCTTTGTTCTTCCTTAATCTCCTTTTCTGCCACCATTATTCTTTCTACAAGTTCATCAGTAGGACTTGCAGAAGGTGATGTGCCCATTTCAGAAGTCATGGGCACTATTGTTGGGCCTGTTTCTGTGGGAGAAATTTGGGACAAGGGAGGACCATTCATTACAACATTATCTTCAGATATTGCCTTTGAAGCAATCTGTGACAATAATTCCTCTGACAGGCCAGAATTGGGGGATGTATTAGAAGACCGATTAATGGCTTGAGGAGTTACTACTCCAGATCCAGAAGATGTTGCCACCCCTCCAGAAAGTGATTCCGCAGGTGCCCCAAATGATGCTCTTGAATGATTTTGTCTTGCACCACATTCAGGGCAGAAGATACTGTCATCAGGCACTTCTTCACTGCATGATTCACAGAACATTAATCTTCACCTGCGCCCCCCCTAATCAAGAGTCATTCATGAGGTTAACCCTTCTAATAGGATTTGAAACTATCTCTTAAGAGATTTGAGAATTCACAAGAATGCTATAACTACAAACGATGCCAGACACTACAGATGAGGAAAGCGATAGTTGTCGGAGGTGGGCTTTCGGGCATTTCTGCTGCCTTGGCATTGCAAGATTCAGGAGAATGGAATGTAAGTTTATTTGAGGCAAGAAAACAACTAGGAGGAAGAGTTTCTTCAATTCGAGATCCTGAAACGGAATTACAATTAGATAATTGCCAACATGCTTGTTTTAGAGTATATGATCATTTTTTACAATTAATTGGCAGATGTAATGCACAAAAATCAATTAGATTTCAGCAAAAAACTTCAATTCCATTTACAAATCCAGATTCTGGAATTACCGGAACTCTCTATGATTCTAAATTAAAACCTCCAAATCATTTGGCAAAAAGTATTCTTAAATTCCCTCATCTGAAATTTAAAGATAAATTAGCAATGCGAAAAGTAGTGAAAAAATTATTAAAAATGTCAGAAAGGGAGAGGTTTGCACTAGATGACATCTCTTTCGAAGATTGGCTTAAAGACAATGGTCAAACTCAAAATGCGATTAGGAATTTTTGGGGCTTTTTTGTTCTCGCCGCTTTAAACATTGACGTCAAGAATGCAAGTACTGCCCAAGCTGCATTTCTTTTCCGCAGAGGGCTTTTTGGCAATAATGATGCTTTTGATGTTGGTGCTTTCTCAGAACACTTGTCCTATATTTTTGAAAATAAAATATTAAGTTCGCTAGAAGAAAGTGGTGTTGAGGTTCATAAATCCACTAAAATAAATTCATTAATCTGGAATGGCACAAAATATAGTGGTGTTAAAACCTCTTCAGAAGAATATTCTGCAGATTTAGTAATTTTAGCAACTCCTCAGCATATTGCTAACAATTTATTAAAAAATGGCCCTGATTCAGCAAAAAAGATATGTGAAAATCTAGAAAAAATGGAATATAATTCTTTAATCGGAATCCACGGATTATATTCTAAAAAAATTATAGACAATGATTTCCATTTCACTGCATTGGTAAATGAACCAATCATACAGATGGTATTCAATAGAACTTTTGAATTAAAAAAGAATGTAAGTTCCGACATTCAACAATGGTTAAGTGTCCCCGTAAGTTATGCAGATCCATACTTAAAATATACAAATGAAGAATTAGAAGAGGAGTATAAAAAAGTAATTAGTAAGATTTGGCCAGAACATTCCAACTATTTATCGAAAATACTCATTATTAAATCTCCAAAAGCAACATTTTCAACAAAGAAAGGTAGTGCAAAATTACGCCCAAGTTCAAAAGAGATGATTCCGGGATTAATACTGTGCGGAGATTATACTGACAACAATTGGCCATCAACTATGGAAGGAGCAGTAACCAGTGGATTAATGGCAGCTGCAAGTGCTCTTAAACTAATAAATTGGAAGTCTGATGATTTATGGATAAATTGGCCAAAGCCACCTAGACGCGGAAATGAAACATGGGGTGTTTTATAATGAGTAAATTCAATTGGGGCATTCACAAAATAATTGGGGAAAATATAATTTTAGCCGGTTATGATACTCATAAAGATTTAAAATCAGCTCAAAAATATTGCAAAAAAATCGCAAAATCAAATTATGAAAATTTCATTATTTCAAATTGGTTCACACCAAAAGAAACTAAGCAACACATCCAAAATATCTATGCTTTTTGCCGTTATGGGGATGATTTAGGTGACGATGCGCCATTCCCTCCTTCGGGAAGAACTTTGTTACTAAATGAATGGATGAATGATTTGAAAAGAGCATTTAAATCTG
>CAZMJH010000199.1:0-2961 GCA_964566595.1 uncultured Candidatus Poseidoniales archaeon | reverse complement strand
CCAAGAAATAAAAATGGAATTAATGAAAGTAATACTGCAATAATTGGTTGTAATGACCCCCAAAACCCTACTCCTGATGTTATCTGTGCAAAGATAACCCTTAGAATATTACCTCTTTTTTCCTCTTCATTAGAGCGGGGAACTTGAATGATAATCTCTGATTCGCTCATCTTATTCAGTATGTCTAATATTTTACACATTGTCAAGGTTTGGCTAGTATGAGTGAAAAAGTTTCAATTAGACAATGCTATTCACTAGGTGCACAAGCGGTTAACAATGAGGAAACCAAAAGTGCTGTTAACAGGTTTCGAACCCTTTGATGGAGCTTCATTTAATATTTCAGAAAAAATAGTTTCCAAAATCAAAAATTTAGAATTAGATGAACTTACATTAGAAACAAATGTTTTAACAGTTAATGAAAAAGGTTCAAATTTTGTAAGTGAAAAATTAATTCATAATATGTATGATTGTATTCTAATGTTAGGATATAGCAATAAGATTGAAAAAATAAATATTGAATCTAGGGCATTAAATCGCATTCATATGGACATTAAAGATAATTCTGGAAGGAAAATCGATGAATCTCATGTAATTTCTTTGGGATTAGATGAATATAAATCTACTATTTCATTTAAAAATTTGTCAAATGATTGTCCAATTGAATTTGTTATTTCATCAGATGCAGGTAGTTTTGTTTGTAATGAAACATATTATCGAACATTACACAAAATTTATTCTGAAAATTTATTAGATCAATTTGGTAGGATTTTACCTTGTGTGTTTATACATATACCTTTAGAAAAATTTGAACCAATACATACTCAAATAAAATTCATTTTTTGGTTGATTAAACAAATAATTTTTCAAAATGTGTTAGATGTAGTTGCAGCAATAATTAGAAATAAGGATGGAGAAATATTAGTTGCAAAAAGAAAATATAATCAACCACACTCAGGAAAATGGGAATTTCCTGGAGGAAAACTCATACCTCATGAAACCGATACTGAGGGATTGAAAAGAGAAATAAAAGAAGAATTGAATTTAGATATTGAAGTAACATCTATTTGTGGAGAAATAACTCATCAATATAGTGATTATTTTGTTAAATTAAAAGCCTTAAATGCAACAATCTCTTCGAATTCTCCTCCAATGGAATTATCTGTACATGATGAAATTTTGTGGCTTCCTGTTGAAAAGTTACCCTCATTAGATTTTTTAGAAGCGAATTTGAAATTATTAAAAATGATTCAAAACCAATCTTGAGGTACTCCATCATATCGCATTTTTAATTCATCACCTACTTCTCTTGGAACTGATTCTCTTCCTTTGTGCCAAGTCATTTCTTCAATCCAAGCGATTAAATTCACGGAGTTAAGTGTTAATTCAAAACATCCACCTAATGGGTTTTCATCTTGCAATACAAATGCAATTTTACCGGCAAGGGCCGCTTGTCTTGAAATTTTAAAAGTTGTAGAATCATTCACAATGTTTTGGCTCATACAATCAAGAGCGGTATCTGCGATTCTATTATTTTGTATTTTTTCAAAAAAATAAGAATAATCAATGTCTGTAATTTCAATATTTACTCGTTCCTTTTTTATTGGGAATGATATAACTTCATCAGTTTGAGGCATAATTGCATTAGGAAATAATTCTTTAATAGCTAATTCTACTTGAGTTATTGAATCAACTGACTTAATTTCCGCCTTAAGATTCATTGTAGTCATACGTCTCTACCGGTTCTAGGTAAAGGAAATAATATAATGCAATTGCGGATTAATTCAGAATAATACCGTTATTATTACAACGGGGACTCAGTACGGCAAGTTATGAATCCACCCTCAGAGGGAGTAGTAAGTAACCCTCCGTTCGTTGTCACAGTAATACCTACGTTTCATGAAAAGGATTTCATTAAACAGTGTTTAACAAGTCTTTGCAATCAAACATATCCCTCCTCTCATCATCAAATATTTGTTGTTGATGGGAATTCTTCAGATGGTACATCAGAAATAGTGAATCAATTTATTGAATCACAAAATGAAAATCAACCTAAGATTACTTTATTTCATAATCCTAATCGTTATGTTTCACAAGCAAGAAATATTGCATTTGGAAATTTGCCAAAAAACACTGAATTTATTTTTGAAACCGTTGGCCATTCAACAATTTCAAAAGATCATTTGGAAGTTCGAATTAATGAATATTTTGAGATGGAGAAAGAATTTGGTAAAAAAATTGGAGCAGTTGGAACGATACTCAAACCACCTGAGGGAAAAATGACATTTATGGCAACACTTATTGAAGCAAGTTTAGGAAATCCTCTAGGTAGTGGACGCGGTGCTTATGCTCAATTTAAAGGTCGACAACGAACAAGAATACCACCTTTAGCAATATATCGGGTGGAGGCTTTAAGATCGATTGAAGGGTATGACAATTCACTAATTACAGCACAAGATTCAGATCTTAATATGCGGTTAATAAAGAAAGGTTGGGAAATTTGGCGAAGCGATATAAGAAGTATTCATGTTACAAAACGCCAAACCTTTTTGCAATGGTTAAGATTTGGCCATCGTAACGGTTTTTGGAGAGTAAAATTAGTTAAAAAACACCCTACAAGGATGCCATTAGGAGAAATAGCACCGTGGTTTGGTTTTTTATTGACTTTGACTTTATTTTTAACGGGTGTTGAAATGTGGTGGATTCCCCCTGCATTGTATCTTTTTGTAATATCTTTAGCAGGAATAATTGAAACTATACGTTGGAAAAATCCTAGTATGCTTTTAGGAGTGCCGTTACTTCTCTTTTCATTACATACGACATTTAGTATAGGTTTTTTGCATGGTTTTTTGATTAAAGGGGATGCTCCAAAAGATAGAGTTGAAGTATAACCTTGTTAAAATAGACACTTTAACGGGAAAGGTTCAATCGTCTAATTGATTTAGAATTGTCGTGGAGGAATCA
>CAZMJH010000198.1:0-2963 GCA_964566595.1 uncultured Candidatus Poseidoniales archaeon | reverse complement strand
TTTGAAAGAACATTTCCTAATTGTTGTGAAGTTGTTCCGTGTCTCATTGTACTATTGATATGCTCAAGGATTTCTGCTGTGTTCCTTGGGCGATCTGACAAATATAGTTTTATTTTTTCTCTTATTCTTACTGTTTTCATTTTAAGTCACATCCATTCATTACCGCATTAAGTCGCCGGATATTTGGAAGGATGGGAGGTTGTGATATAACTGTTATCTTTAATTCGGTAACTTTGTTACACTAAAACACCTAATTCCTATAAAATATTTCAAAGAAAAATTTGGTAGTTGGTATAAACTAACTTCCTCCAGTGGAAATATGTAACATAATGTAACAATATCTGTATTTTTACATAAATAATTTAATTAGAAGAGTTCGGCTTCGCCCAATTGGTGACATGACCTGCCAACTAAAATTCGAAGCGGGTATCAAAGAAAAATCATAGATTGGTTGGCTGATGGAGGTGGCTCCATAAGTGAAGCGGCCAATAGTGTTGGATTGAGATTATCTCATGCATCTGCAACATTCAAAAAACTGCGCACTGAGGGGCTAGTCATAGTAGATCAAAGTGAACATCAAAGGGGTTCAATTCAAAGATTAACTCCTCAAGGTTGGGCTAGATTAGAACATGATGAACTTGCCAGACTTGAAAATATAAACCTCAATAAAATACCGGAAAATTCAGAAGGATGCCTATTAGCAAGAGATGGACCAATGCTACTATTAGGTTACCTAAATGACCCGGGGAAAGAGGGTTTTATACTACCATCAAAACCAATACATCCCGACAAATTTGATTTGCCAAGTTCCACTAGAAACATAGGGGTGGGTGATGAGTGGACTTGGGCCATAGCAAGAGAATCTGACATACGATGGTTTTCAATTCCCAAACTAGAACCTGTTCAAAAGCAATCAAAAAATCTAATACCTGAAGGAATTACTGATTGGAATCAAAAAGAAAGGGAGATTGGTTTAATTCGGGCCAGATTACTCGAACCAGACAAACCGTTCTCCCTATCAGTAGGTTCGTGGTTTCCCTCTGTTTCTAAAAATGTAATGCCGAAATTGCCAGCATTATTAAACGAAGATTATAGTTGGACATTAGCTACTTTTCATGATAACAAACACAAAATAAAACCCCAACAACCAGTAATTGCAGAAATTGAAAGAAGACTAGGAATAAATTTGCTCCTTGAAGCAGCAGCATGTGATGGGATAATTATTGGTGAGGCGGGATTATTATCCAAAAAAATCGATTCTTTTCCAGTATTAATTCTAGAACATTGGATTAAAAGAATACATCCTAAACTTTCTGAAAAATCTCAAAAAGCAAGATTGAGTTTTCTATTAGGGGAATTAGGACTCCTGAATCGTGCAAGAAAAAAACGTAGAACCTCGGGAGAACAAGCCACATGGAGTAAATTTAAATTAGATTGGATTAATTCAACTTGGACTAATGATGTAGAACATAACGACTTGTTTTTTGATAATTCCCAATTACGAAAAAATGCACTATTATCCATAATAGATTGGAGCATGAATAATTCAAAGGGCGTCCCACTCTCAATACAATGGCCTAGGCATATCGAACTTACTCAAATAGATTCAGAATATATTCTGCGTTACCCCGCTTTAAGAATCATTATTACTGAAAAATGGAACGGGACAAAACCTACTCTTTTACTAAAAGAATCAAAACATACTAGCCTTCCAATTATGGATTTATGTTTAGAAAGGGGAGTTGTTTTACCCATAAGTGTGGAAATCTCAGATCTGAAAACAACTACTTCTTTGGATGATAAAAATATTACAATTCCTAAAAATTTGCAAGAATTATTTGAAAAATCAAATATTGAAGTTAATAAAAAATCGCCTGAATTTGAAATATTACTTAATTGTTGTAAACAATATCCCGCAGGAAATGAATTTGAAGCAAATAAATTAGAATATGATTACCCCCTAGAATCTTGGATAGTTACTCCAACTAATTTGAGATGGTTACGTTGGCAACGCATTTCAAAAAGAATTGATGCGCATTGGGTAGAATTACTACCTCCCGAATTGATTCCAACAGAACATATTGGAGATATTGCATTAATGGCTCCAACATCATGGAAAATTAATGCAAGAAAAATGTTGAATACTAACTTACAAATAAATCCCGATTCATCACTAAATGTCCGAAAAATATTACTAAAAGGCAGTCCTGAAGAAAAAGCATGGTGGTTTTCTTGTTTAATTACATCAGCCCCATGGCTCGCACCCTCAATCCGTATTAATTTAATCAAAGTAGGTCTTGAACCATGGATTGATTTGAATCATAAATTGGCACTTGGTAATTTTACAGAAGTCCTAAACATCTTAAATTGGATGCAAAATCTAAATGAAATTGATGATTCATGGATTTTTTCTCTATCACACAATAAAAATAATGATAATAATTCAGAAGTAATTTTATGGGCATCATTAATTTCTAGATTTCAAAATAATACTACCATAGAATTTGAAAACATACAAAAAATTACTTCAAAATTTGATATTGAATGGTGGGCTCCTTTAGCCGAAGAATTTCTAAACGCCTGTATGGAAACTTCAGAAGGCAGAACCTGGTTGGAATCGGAGGACATTTCATGGACAGCTGCAATATTAAGGGAGCCACAAGAAATCCACAACATACCTGGTTTTGGCATTGTTAAGCATCAAGGATGCAGTAATAATCTCTTAGATAATTTAGAACAAGTGTTTAGCAGAATTAGTACACCTAAAGAATCTAAAGGAATTCTGCAATTAATGGATCTAAAAAATACCCTTAATTGTACTAGAAAGGGTATTTCTCCAACAAACGGTAAACTTCACAATCATTGCGGCTGGTTAGCACAACCAATAGAACTCTGGCCAGAAACAAACTCATTAATTGATGAATTTGGAGACAATAACATTTCAAAACGGCTTTATCTTAGAA
>CAZMJH010000197.1:2478-2991 GCA_964566595.1 uncultured Candidatus Poseidoniales archaeon | reverse complement strand
CCCTTTCAGCTCTTCCAGTGGTTCATTATTTGGCACTGATAAGACAAGAAGTAAGGGATATTAGAATGATAGTCAGAGGGCTTTCAGTTGGTTTAGACAAAGACCTGCTTGATGCCCATATAGGTGCGTGAGGTGTGAAATATGGAAATTGCAATTGTTGGAAGTACTGACTTCACATTAGGGTTCCAATTAGCTGGAATTAATCGCCTTTATCACGCAAATACAATTGAGGAAAGTGCAGAACACCTCAAAGAATTATTAAATGACAAGAGCATAGGTATTGTCGTGGTAAATTCAGAATTATTAACTCAATTACCGGAACGATTACGTTTTCGATTGAGTGATAGTATTACTCCAACTGTATTAGGTATTGGTACAGAAGAAGATAACACATTAAGAGAATCAATACGCAAAGCAATCGGAGTCGATCTTTGGAAATAATAAAAAAATGGAAGTGAAAAAAATGAGTAAAAAAGAACAAATATACCGAATATCAGGGCCTGTAGTAACTGC
>CAZMJH010000197.1:0-2468 GCA_964566595.1 uncultured Candidatus Poseidoniales archaeon | reverse complement strand
ATGTTTGATGTCGTGAGAGTAGGAAATGAAGGACTAATGGGTGAAGTTATCGAATTACACGGTGACAAATGTGTCATCCAA
Source organism: uncultured Candidatus Poseidoniales archaeon (assembly GCA_964566595.1). Lineage (GTDB taxonomy): Archaea > Thermoplasmatota > Poseidoniia > Poseidoniales > Poseidoniaceae > MGIIa-I. Next base: position 2,387 of record CAZMJH010000197.1, on the reverse strand, counting down.
GTGTATGAAGAAACTAGTGGAATCAGACCAGGAGAACCTGTAATAAATACTGGAGAAACTCTTTCTGTTGCTCTTGGACCAGGTTTGCTTACCCAAATTTATGATGGTATCCAAAGACCTCTAGAAGCATTAGAGGAAAAAATGGGTGTTTTCATAACAAGAGGTGTTGATGCCGATGGTATTGTAATGGATAAAAAATGGACATTTAATCCAACTGTAAAAGTAGGAGACAATGTGAAAGCTGGTGCTGTAATCGGTACTGTTCAAGAAACCGAAACTATTGAACATAGGGTTATGGTTCCACCAAACAAAGAAGGTGTTGTAAAAAATATCAAACAAGGTGACTTTAATGTTACTGAAACGGTGTGCACCTTAGATGATGGTACTGAACTTCAAATGATGCAAAAATGGCCAGTTAGATCACCAAGACCATTTTTACAAAAATATGCACCAGATACTCCCCTAGTTACAGGACAACGAATTCTTGATTTCCTTTTTCCTCTAGCTAAAGGAGGAACTTCTGGTATACCTGGACCATTTGGTTCTGGAAAAACTGTTACACAACAACAATTAGCAAAATGGTCTGATGCCCAAATTGTTGTTTACATTGGTTGTGGTGAAAGAGGAAATGAAATGACTGAAGTTTTGACTGAATTCCCTCATCTAATAGATCCTAATACTGAAAAACCATTAATGAATAGAACAGTCATGATTGCTAATACATCTAATATGCCTGTAGCAGCCCGTGAAGCTTCTGTATATACTGGTATTACAATTGCTGAATATTTCAGAGATATGGGATATGATGTTGCACTAATGGCTGATTCAACAAGTCGATGGGCTGAAGCAATGCGTGAAATTTCATCAAGATTGGAAGAAATGCCTGGTGAAGAAGGATATCCTGCATATCTTTCTAGTAGACTTGCAGAATTTTATGAACGTGCAGGGCGTGTTGAAACATTATCAGGAGAAGATGGTTCAGTAACTGTAATTGGTGCTGTATCTCCTCCAGGAGGAGATATTTCTGAACCAGTTTCACAAGGAACCTTAAGAATTGTAAAAGTATTCTGGGGATTGGATGCTGGTCTAGCAAGACAACGTCATTTCCCATCAATAAATTGGCTTAATTCTTACAGTTTATATCCCCAATCATTAGATCAATGGTACAGGGATAATGTTGCTCAGGACTTCCCAGACATTAGAACTGAAATTTCAAGTCTTCTTCAGGTTGAGGCGGAATTACAAGAAATTGTACAATTAGTTGGTTCGGATGCTTTACCAGTAGATCAACAACTAACACTTGAAGTGGCTAGAATGATTAGAGAATATTTCTTACAACAAAATGCATTCCATGATATTGATACATTCTCAGCTTTAGAACAACAATATAAAATGGCTTTAGCAATATTAACTTTCCAAGCAGAAGCAAAGAAAGCTATTGCGGCAGGTGCAGCCCTAGAAGATGTAGTTAATGTGGGCAGTCGTACTGATTTAATGCGTGCTAGATTTGAATCGGGCTATCTTGAAAGAATAGATGATTTAGTTGAATCAATGAAAAAAGAAATAAATTCTGCTGTGGAGGCTGAAAATTAAGGAGGTGTTTGAATGACAGAAAAAGAATATCGTACAATTACAGATGTAAAGGGACCACTAGTGTTCCTAAATAAGACCGAACCCGTATCTTTTGGTGAAATTGTTTCATTAAGACTTTCGGATGGTAGTACAAAAAATGGACAAGTTCTTGATACAAGTGATGAAATGGTTGTAGTACAAGTTTTCGAAGGTACTGCAGGTGTAGATTTAGACACGGGTATAAGATTTTTAGGTGATGTTTTCAGATTACCAGTAAGTAAAGATTTGATAGGAAGAATTCTTACTGGTGCAGGAAAACCAAGAGATGGTGGACCAGATATTGTGGCTGAACATAATGCAGATATTATTGGTGCAGCAATTAACCCCTTTAGTAGACGTAGCCCTGAAGAATTTATTCAAACTGGAATAAGTGCTATCGATTCATGTACATCATTAGTGAGAGGGCAAAAATTGCCAATTTTCAGTGCTGCAGGATTGCCGCACAATGACATTGCTCTACAAATAGCAAGGCAAGCAAAACTAAGAGACAGTGATGAAGATTTTATTGTTGTTTTCTGTGCAATGGGAATAACTGCTGAAGAATATAATTTCTTCAGATATGATCTTGAAAGAACTGGTGCTTTGGAAAATGCTGTACTATTTGTTAATCTTGCAGATGATCCTGCTGTTGAAAGACTAATCACACCAAGATTAGCCCTTACTGCAGCTGAATATTTGGCATTTGAACATGATTATCATGTATTAGTTATTTACACCGATATGACAAATTATTGTGAATCATTAAGACAAATTGG
>CAZMJH010000196.1:2789-2996 GCA_964566595.1 uncultured Candidatus Poseidoniales archaeon | reverse complement strand
TGATTATGTCTTGGAAAGAGTATTTACCTCTGAAAAAGGGAGATTATTATGTAGTTCAGAGGGTTTTGTTTTATGGCTTGATAATCTAAAATCAAAAAATACAAAAACGATAATTGAAAAGGGACCGGTTCATGATGCAAAATGGGACTCTGAACTTCAATGTTGGAGAATCTGTTTATGGAGGAAAGACATCTTATGGTCTGAAAC
>CAZMJH010000196.1:0-2779 GCA_964566595.1 uncultured Candidatus Poseidoniales archaeon | reverse complement strand
CAGGTGTAGAAAAATATGAAAGAAGGGATATTGGAATGGCGGTATTCAAAAATAATGAAAAATGGGTTGTTTTAGATAACAGCGGAAAATGTTCTAAACATTTTTCAAAAAATCATTCTTCTTCAGACACTGAATCACCATGAAGATATCCGCAACGTCCACAAGTCATTCGATCATGATGTCTAGCAAGAAACACACCAGGACCACAATTTGGACAAAATTCATTCTTTCGAATTAATTTATCTCCCTCTATCGTGTACATTTCCCATTTTTTAGAAACGTTCTTTCCTTCAGCCATCATTCTTCACCTCCAGAAACATCCTCTTTAGGTGGAACTTCATCTACAGCAGATTCCTCTTTTGGTGCATGACGATTAAGCATATATTCCATTTCAGTGGAATTCATAGAGTTTTCATCAGAGTATACATGAGCGAATCCTGTAGTAAGTGCTTGACCAAATCTTGTATTAACATGTTTCAAAATTATTAATTCAGCTTTAGCTCCAGGTTCTGATTTAATCACTAATTCAATCATTTCCTTACGACTGGGTGTCGGTTGTTGATTGTGTTTAATTCGAAACTCAAGTTCTACTCTATTAAGTAGTAGATTTTCTTTTCTAACAACTACATCCATTATTATCTCACCTTACTGAAACTTTAAGTGCAAATTCTCCATTTCTCTCGATTTTTAGCCTTTGTGCTACTTCTGAACGCTCAAAATTTAGAATTAAAACATATCCACTCCAATCTAATGTAACTGGAGAAGTTAAGCAATGCATACATTGATCCATTGATTCAGGTAATACTCCATGGCATTCACCACATGCAAATCTTTTATTTTTTACCATCTAAATCTCTCTCCAATTATCTTTCTTCACTTAACCATTCAAGGCCACCTAATCCCGGTTGTTTACAAGTAAGTCCAATTTTCGAATTTTTTGGATCGGCTGGATTAAATGATAATGAAACTATCCTACTTCTAACAGCATCCCCAATACCTAATTCTTTACCTGTTTGTCGGCCTTCGATTCTACGCATTCCTTGGTTAACATCTACATGGTCATCCATTATCTGAGATTTGTGTAAAAGTGCCTCTACGGGGCCTATTCTTATAAAACATCCAAAGTCATGTACTTCTGAAATTGCTCCTTCAATAACTTCATTTTCCTGCATCACAAAAAGAATTGCTTTGAATTTAACTCGTTGATAAATCGCGCCATCGCCATGAATTATTCTTCCTCTCCCTATAGGTTCATGTTCATGTGTCACCAGAACAAACCTATTTTCAGAATCATACTTGCCCTCAAATGCTTCTGATGCTAATTCATCTATTCTTTGATTAAGTGATTGTCCTTTACGGATAAATTCCGCAGGTATGCGGAGCGTATCTTCCATAGTTGCTTGCATGTACACGTCAGTTCACCTCCTTTCCCCACTCTCGAATCCAGTCGACAAAGCGGGAAATCCCACTCTGTCCGTCACCGGTTTGCCTCAAGAGAGAGAGGTCGAAGTAATCTCCCGACCTAAGACCCCCATATAAGGATTTCAAATGTATTCGGAGATTCCATTATACATCTCATTCCGTAGGAATGATGAAATTGAAACCTTAATGTTTTAGTAATCCTTCAAGGGCTCCATTACGAGCGTAATGACTGAAAGCCGTGCTTGTTACATATTTATTCTTGTTTCAATACTCAGTTTATTATTCCAATCATGGATTCCATTAGCATTAGAACTTGATTCTGAAAATCAAAGAAATACATCTACAAAAAACATTGTTGTATGGAATGGCGATAATCAACCTTGGGCTCAATTCGGACATAATCCCACAAGAAACTCGACAGTACCGGCACATTCTCTTACAGGAGGTTTTGGACTTACAAATTTAGGCACTATTACTGAACCAGTGATTAATTGGAAATCCTCTGCTGATGACACTTATGGAGTACAAAGCCTAGGAAGTGCAATTGCAGATTTTTCTGGCCAAATTACTGCAACATCTGCATCTCAGGAAAGATGTGGTTTGGGAAATTTATTTGCTGTTTTTACTATTGAACGAAATTCTGGATCAAGTAATGATTGGTTAGTAATTGTAGAAGGGGGATTAAACCGTGAAGCATGGAGAGTAGATTTAGGAGAAACATCTGATGTAAAATCAACTCCCGCAATAGTAGATGTGAATAATGACGGGATTTTCGAAATCGTACTCGCATACGATACTTCCGCGGGCCTTACAGTAGATGTGTGGTCTCCTCAACTTTCATGTTCTGAAGCTGGCACATGGAATGCAGATCAACACTCAAACGAACTTCTTTGGACTTACACTGAACCAAACTTGAATTTAGGGATTGCTGCAGGCTCATTTAATGCAGGACATCTTGCTTCAACTCAAGCACTAATAGCTGATTTAGAATTAGATGGTAATCCTGAACTTGTACTTTCAACAGTAGATGAAATTTCAGAACGTCCCACTATTATGGCAATTACACTTTCTAATTCTGTGCCAAATCAACCACTTTGGCAAATTCAACTAGATTATGGAACTCATCCCTCTGATCCGACTTGGGCACAAATTGATGAAGATAATTCAGTAATATTAGTAACCACAATCGATAGTGATGATGGGAATATGTGGGCATGGAGAATTGATTCGGAAACAGGTTCACTTGATTGGAACGCCCGTTCTTTAATATCTGAAGGTGGTGATAAAGTCCCTCATATTCGCTTACCAGGCCCTGTAATTGCTCAATTAGATGATGATGCATTACCTGAAGTAATTT
>CAZMJH010000195.1:0-3017 GCA_964566595.1 uncultured Candidatus Poseidoniales archaeon | reverse complement strand
ACTAGGAAATGTTTGTAATAATAAATCTACATCTATATTTCTATGAACCGTTAATAGACAATCTAATTCCGCTGCATCATCATCAATTTGTTCAAGTGCATTTGCTGCATGAAGAGTTTTTTGTTCTGCATGCATAGCCATTAAAGGAGAACCGTTACGAAAAATAACATAACCCACTCTTGTCTTTTTATTTTTAAGTTCTAGTTCACTACGAATATATGAGTCAACTTTCGCACCAATAATGTCTTTTGCCAATAAGGATAAAACAGAGGGTCCCCCCCTTCTTTTTTCAGTAATTACGCCTAATGGTAATTCTAGCAATTAACTCCCTCTTTATGGGTGTTGTTAATTTTACTTCTTGAATTCATGGGCTATAATTCAAAAGAAATATCATTTATCGTATAATCTTAGATTGGCGAGATTTATTCACTTTGACTTATTCCCCAAAACATGGAGGGTACAGAAATACCGATTGGTTTTATTGTTTTAAACAAATTACCTTCGGCAAAATCAATATTAAACTCCTCACTTAGTCGCGTTATATTCTCGGGTATTGTATTTCTTTTCGGATGTTGGTTATTTTCAAAATCACCTCTGATTGGAACTTTTGTGATATTATTAACCACATCACTATTTTTTATTTTTTTAATTGAATATTTAAGAAAGAAAACTATTACAACATCTATTGCTGTAAATCTTGGACATCCTTGGGTTGAAGAAGAGCATGATGTCAATGAGGCAGAAGTTGCTTATCGCACCTCTAGAGGATGGGAAATATTATCTCAGAAGGGAAGAGTAAGGGAGAATTATGAAGATGAAGAATTATTGCTTATTGATGGAGATGATGAAACTATGCTTGGAAAAGCACCACAGAAACTAAAATCTGAATTAATCGGATGGTTAAATTTTGCATTAGCAATTAGAGATGCTCAAAATTCAGTAGATGATGAAATTGAAGCGGCCAGAGTTAGAGAGGAATCTGATGATACGATTGATGTTGAAAGAATGTGGCCAGAAAGAACACCCGGCGAATTAAGTATTAAGCCCGGTGCCATATTTCGTAAATTTTCAAAAGGTAAAAAATAGTAATAATCATAAAAATATTTACCTTCTAACTTATGAAGCGAGTTAAAAAGGCCTAATTTATGACTTCGGGTAAGAATTGGAAAGACATGTTAGACGACTTTTCAATTGAACAACGTTTGTTAATAGAAGGAGGACATCTTTCATCACGATTTTCAACATTACCTTTGACGTTGTCACATCCGGTTTTTATTGGTGCATTTTATGGATTATTACTTTCAATAATTTTACTGCTTCCTTTTGGTTATGATTCGGATTGGAATTTAAGAGAATGGATGTTTAGTTGGCTATTATATTCGGGATTACTTTTGTTAATGTTAAGTTTGTTGGGAGGCCTTTCCTTTCAAATGGTAAAAATTACCAAACGTATGCCTGTTACAGTGCCAAGATTATTGATTTATTTAGCACCTTTTTTAGGATTAATAATTTTAACATTTTCAATAGGTCTTACAATGTTTCCAGAGTGGATGAGTGATGTTGGATTAATTTTGATGATATTTCCAGGTCCAGTTTATGTACATCTTTCTTGGGCACCAAGATGGAGATTATTGGAATTATTAGAACAAAATATTAATCCTTTTGAGAATTTTAATGCAAACAATTCTTATGTTGAGGATTTAGAATTGAATGAGATAGTTGAAACTTTTTCTGAAGAATAATTAGATAATGCCTAATTGTTTACCTACTTCTGTAAATACACCTATGACGGTGTCAATATCTTCTTTTGTTAATCCTGAACTAATCATACAGCGTATTCTTGCTTTATCTTTTGCAACCATTGGAAATACAATTGGCAACGCAAAAATACCTTGGGAATATAATTCTTCTGACAATTTTTTTGCTAACATTGAATCTCCACACATAACTGGTATAATGGGTGTTTCTGAAACACCAGTATCAAATCCTAGAGATTGCATTTCATTACGGAAGTATTCTGTATTTTCCCATAAATTTGCATGATGTTCAGGCTCATCCCGTAATACTTCTATTGCTGCTTTTTGTGCTGCAGCTACTCCTGGAGGTTGACTTCCAGATAATAACCAAGATCTGCTATGATTAATTGCATGTTTTTTGACAGCATCACTACCTGCTAGAACTCCTCCTTGAACTCCCAATGCTTTTGAAAATGAACCTACTTCAAAATCAACCTTCCCCTGCAATCCGAAATGATCCACAATACCTCTTCCACCTTCACCTAGAACTCCTTCTCCATGGCAATCATCTACCATGACCATTGCATCATATTGTTCAGCTAATTCTGTAATAATATCTAGAGGTGCAATATCTCCATCCATGCTGAATACACCATCAGTGATTATTAATTTCCTACGAGCATTTGAATGTTCTTTGAGTATTGATTCCAATGCATGAGTATCATTATGGGGGTATACAGTTTTGCTAGCCTTGGTTAATCTCACCCCATCAATTATTGAACCGTGATTCAACTCATCTGAAATTATCAAATCTTGACTATTTTCAACCAAAGTTGGAATTAATCCAACATTCGCTGTATATCCTGCAGAATAGGTAAGGGCGGCTTCAACACCTTTAAATTCAGCAATTGTAAATTCTAAATCTTCATGTAATTGCATATTCCCTGCAATGGCTCTTACTGAACCAGAACCAGCGCCGTATTTCTTAGTTGCTTCAACCATAGCATTAACAATTTTCTCGTGTGTGGTAAGATTAAGATAATTATTAGCACATAGCATGATGTTTTGTTTACCATCAACTATGCAACGAGGTTCAGATGCAGTTTCTAGCGATCTTAATTTCCAATCTAATCCTTGATTAACTAGATTTGAATATTTGTCCAGCATCCACGATTTGTCTCCCGGCATATGTTCACTTAACCTACCGATACATAGGCCGGCAATTGTAGTTTTGTAACTAACTTTAAAGAATTTTAAAACCGGAGCAGCTACAAAAATTGA
>CAZMJH010000194.1:0-3022 GCA_964566595.1 uncultured Candidatus Poseidoniales archaeon | reverse complement strand
TAATGATCCACTTCGAAGACAACCTGATATGACTAAAACATGGGCAATAACAGGGCCATGTCAGATTTCTTTACATGAAGGGCTTGAAAGAACTGCTAATTATTATAAAAACGAGTAATTTGAGAAATAGTCCCTCTCGGATTTGAACCGAGGTCACGAGGACCAGAGTCTCGTATGATGGACCGCTACACTAAGGGACTTTATGCCAAGCCAACTTAATTTAATATTTTATTATAATTCTAAATTTAATCATAGGATGTCATCAGTTAAATCTTCTGATTTTTCTTCATCATCCATATCATCAAGTAAACTATCATCAATTTCTACTTTCTCAGAAGGAGGAGGAGTTAATGTATCGTTTTCAGTTAATGTGAATTCTGCTACTAATCTTAATGGTTCACCATTGGATATTTCTCCTTTGAATTCTTTTTTAGTTCCTTCCATATCTACCAATACTCTAAATTCTGTAGGATCTTTATTGCTTCTGAAACCTTTGTTATGTTTTGCATAATGATGAATATAAACTTTGTAAGTGCCTCTTGGTGCTTTGTTTTCTGGCCAATATACATTTTCAACTGGTTTTCTAGAAGCGGGTTTAACATTCATATCAACATCTAATTCTCCACCACATTTTGAATTACGATTATCAAAAAAGATACGTTCACCAGAAGGACAAACAACATGTAAATCTAAATCATTATAATTATTCCAAATAAGAGAAATTTGTACATCTCCCGTTTTTGCCCCTTCACGTGCTAATCTTTCAGCAAATTCATCAACTTCATCTTCCGTAACTTCTGAACTTTCAATACCTTCAACATCTGCAACGACAATTTGTTGTTTAAGCTCTTCTTCATTTTCTTCAGCCCATTCTGAGCGTTGTTGTAACCCACTTTCTATTTCTTCAGTAGTCTCTTCATAGTCATCAATTTCTTCTATTTCTTCAACTTCGGGTTCAACATCTGTTTGATTTCTTCTTGCCTTTCTGAGTTTACTTCTTGCAAGAATTTCTTCATAGGCATGCCCATATACTGCACGACTCCTATCAAGTGGGGCTAACTCTCTTCGAAATAATACAACCCACATACCGAATACGAATCCAATACCAAATATTCCTGCAAGAGCAACACTAATTGGTTCCGCCATTGTAATGGCTAGGGAGTAAGTGTAATTATTACTTGGGAATAAATTCTCAACCACGTTTTGCGTTGATTATTTCCATAAGTGATTTTTTTGAAGGCCTCAAATCTTTTTCGGATAATGCAAAAAGAGGAGTATTTGAGAGGTTAAGTTGTTCATCTGTTGTTTCAACATTTGGATTAAAATAAAGTAAACCGGTTACATGCCTCTTTTCATCTTCTGCTTTGTGTAATGCTGCTAATGCTGCTACACAATCAGAAGGATCATGAGATTCATCAATCGTTTCCAAACGAATTATTGAACCATCATGTAATTGAATATCTCTATAATTTCCTGCTGGGATTTCAACTTCTTCAATAGGTGCTTTTGGAGGGATATAATCTACAACATGTAATTCATCTGAATTATCTTTTACATATCCATATGATCGTAAAGATTCATCATTATTGTTGAAAGTTACACAAGGAGAAATAATATCGATTACAGCCATTCCTTTATGTGAAAGTGCTGCTTTAATAAGTGCAGTCAACTGTTTTTTTGAACCTGAAAAAGATCGAGCAACAAATGTACACCCTAAATTTAATGCAATTGCACAAAGATCAATAGGTTGTGACAAATTAGGAGCCCCCTTTTTCTTTTTTGAACCTAGTTCTGCTGTAGCCGAGTATTGTCCTTTCGTAAGTCCATATACTCCATTATTTTCAATAATGTATAACATGTTTAAATTTCTTCTAATTGCATGCATAAATTGTCCAATTCCAATGCTTGCCGAATCCCCATCTCCAGAAACCCCAATAAAAGTTAATTCATTATTAATTAGATTTGCACCTGTTGTTACACTAGGCATTCTTCCATGAACCGTATTGAATCCGTGTGATCTTCCAAGAAAATAAGCAGGTGTTTTTGAAGAGCAACCAATACCAGACATCTTGGCAATTTTTTCAGGTTTAATTCCATTTTCCCATGCAGCATTAATTATTACATTTGAAATTTGATCATGACCACATCCTGGGCAAAGTGATGATGGTCCTCCTTTGTAGTCATCTTTTGGTAAATCTATCACATTTAATTTAATATTCATTTTGTCACCTCTTTTATTTTTTCTAATATTTTTTCAGCATATACGTTTGCACGAGGGGGTAAACCATCTGAATAGGCAACCGAATGAACTTTAGGTACCAATTCAATAGGCAATTCTTTTCTAAAAATTCCATACATTTGTCCATCTCTATTGATTTCTAAAACAATAACCAGTCTATGGTTTACTACAAATTGTTCTACTGCTGGAGAAAGTGGAAGTGATCTGACACGACACTGCGAAACTTTCATTCCCGTATCTTCTAAAATATCATCAATTTCTTGAATTGTAGTTTCCATAGAACCATAATAAATTATTCCAACATCTTGTTCAGGTTCTTCACGGAAAAGAGGTTGGGGTAAAATAGTTCTCGTGCCATCGATTTTTTTACGTAAACGCGTCATCATATTTTTGTAAACCTCAGGATCTTCAGAATATACCCCATCTTCATCATGTCCTGTTCCCCTGTAAAGTATGGGTTCTAAACCACTTCCAGGTAATGTTCTATATGGTATCCCATCACCATCAACATCCCTATACCTTCCAAAATTAGCAATAGCATCCAATTGTTTTTGAGTATGAATCACTTTTCCTCGGTTCATTTTTTCAGTTGGGTATTCTAAATTTGTTGCTTTCCATTTATTCATTCCCAAATCTAAATCACTAAATCCGAAAACCATCGTTTGAAATTGTTCAGCATAATCAAATGCACGCCAACCAAATTCAAAACATTCTTCAACAGTACCAGGTATAATTACAATATGTTGTGTGTCTCCATGACTTGCTTCATACATCATAGATAAA
>CAZMJH010000193.1:0-3034 GCA_964566595.1 uncultured Candidatus Poseidoniales archaeon | reverse complement strand
AAGGTGTAATCAAACGATTTAAAGATGTAATACTAATGACAAAAAAACAATTTGAAAATAATGAAATTGCTGAAATTGAAAAATGTGATTTTCTTCTAGATACACTAAATAATGTAGTTGAGGGTATTTTTGACTTAACACTCACACTTGTATTTTCAGATCCTATGGGACATTCGAAAATTTTACATAATGATGTTAAATTTAAGAAGTTGACTCAAAAAGAAATTGAAGAATTACTTTAGAAATTGTTTGAGATTCGGAGGTGTCCAATCATCTGGCTTTACAACTTTCCCATCTTCTCTCTTCAATACTTTACCATTAACTAATTTAGCCATATTTGAACGATGGATTTCTTTAAATGCATCATCAATAATATCTTGAAGCCCATGATTTAAAATGCTTCCAGCTAAAATGTAGGCTATATCTCCTAAAGCATCCAATATTTCAATTAAATCTCCGGCTCTTACAGCATCAGCATATTCTTGTACTTCTTCTTGAAGTAATCTAATTCTTAATTCACCTAGTTCTTTTTCACCTATTTCTGGTGATTTTGAGTAAGGTATCTCAAAAGCCTCGTTAAACTCCTCTAACATATCGCATTCAAAGCGCATGCTTAACCCTAATGAAGGAGGGTCATAGAATTAGCGTAAAACAAAAGTTTACAATACTCTATTTTTCCTTCTTGAAGTTAGTGATGCTGCACCAAGTAGTGCCACCAATCCGATTAATACTGTAAACCCAGGCACACCTTGGCCAGTAGTATCATCAACAATACTAGGAATTCCAGAGGATGCATCTAAATTAACCGTTATTTGTGCGGCTAAGAAATGGTAACCATCATCATATGCAAGGAATAAACCTACTGTTTCTGAAGTATCTGGCGCCATAATAACTAATGCACCAACTGTTGCTTCAGCTACAGGACCGATTAATTCTCCATTAATATTAACAGAAACCATGTCTCCTTCAGGATCACTACATTTAGCAATAAGGTAATAATTACCTTCTGGTAAAGTAACAGTAATACTTGTTGGAACTGTCGCTGTTCCAGCAGTTACTGCTGCAATAACCACATTGTCATTAACAACAACAATTCCAGCAGTTTCTAATGCATAATATATTGCACAAGTAGGAGGAGAATTTGGTTTACTTTGATCATCAAATGGATCTGTTCCTGCTGCAAATTCTATTATATCCGTAATCCCATCATTATCATCATCTTCATCAACAAAATCACAAATACCATCTCCATCAGTATCCGTTGGATAAAGTAAAATTTCAGTCGGATCAGTCATACATGCTATCTCATCAACATCATCCCATCCATCACCATCTAAATCTGGATGTTCTATGCAACCATCCCCATTTGCATCAGGACCAGGTGTTGCATCTTCATTAGGACATACATCCTCAATATCACGTATACCATCTCCATCAGTATCAACTGTAGATGCTTGAGTGAAACAAGCAGCAGTTGAACGTAATTCCCAGGTATCTATCTTTAATTTTGCATTTAAACAATACATTCCATCTTGAAGATGAGGGAATGTGATTGTCTCTACATCTGTTACAGGTGGGGAAATTATCAAGTAATTACCCACTTCTGGTTGACCCCCAGCAACTCCAATAGTATACACGACTTCATAATACTGGCCTAGGGACATATCATCAACAGTAAATTCAACCATTCCAACTCCGTTTAAACCAGTACTAGCCACAATAGCTAAAGTGGCATCATCATTAGGCGCAAGAGGTTCTGTAACTGTAAAAGCTATATCCAATTCATCTACAACTCCTCCCTCCATAGTTAACATGATTTTTAAATTATAATGCTTATTTCTTTTACCTTGATCAACTGTTAACCCTGAAATAAATATTAATTCAGAAGATGAACAATCAGCACCCATCCCTCTAGAATCTATTAATTGATTTGTTCCTGAAGATACAAGTGCATTGTTATCATCAAATACCCAATAATCTAAATTGTAATCTATAGGGGTATTAATGTAACGGAATAATTCACAAGCACCGTAATTAAATTTATAATCCATTCCTACAAGTACTCCAGATTCATGTGGTGCACTGAAATCAATATGTCCCAACTCTCCCACTGCAAAAGAATCCGTAAATGTGTCTGCTACTTCAAAACCAGCCACATGTATTTCAGCTACAATGTAATATCCCTCTTGTTCCATATAATTTGATAAAGGATTCATTATAAGTTCAGTAGGCCAATTAGCATAATCATAACCTTCATCAGACCCATCAGCACAATCTGAATTTCCATCATTAATTAACACCCAACCCATAGACAATATACTTCCATCATCGCAGTCATAATCACCTAAATTCCATGGGTCAACATGAGATGTATGTTCTGATTCTATTGTAATCGTCTCAGTAAATGATGTCGATCCAGGAGGTATCGAGGACATAATATCCCATGCATTTGTATAAGAATCCGTAGAAGCATCATACACTTGTGGACCAGTTCCTACTGAGTATGGGCAATCATACTTATCAAAAGTTGTCCCATCTGCAGCATTCGGAAATTCATCTAATTCAAATGTATCTCTACACACTCTCCAACTAACTTCATAATTTGTCCCTGTAAATAAATTATCTAATGATATAGTCAATTCAATATCTTCATCCACATCATAATGATTTGAATCAATTGAAAGTTCAATACTTTCAAGATTAGATAAAGTTTCATCTATGATATCAAAAGGCTTAGTATAGTCCCTAATTTCCACTCCTTCTTGGACTAAAGTAATCACTAAAGTATAACTCCCAGGAGTAAGGCCAGAAATGGCCAGATATTCCCACGAGCTTCCCCATGATGTTAATGCTCTTGTGTCTATTTGTGAATGTGTTCCGCTAGCAACACTTGATCCTAATGAATCCAACACACTATAATCCAAATCATAATCTACAAGAGTATCAATGTATCTAAATAATGTGTGTGCCCTCATTCCAAATTCATAATCCATTCCATTTAATACTCCATTTGGATGTAATGCTGAATATTGTA
>CAZMJH010000192.1:0-3042 GCA_964566595.1 uncultured Candidatus Poseidoniales archaeon | reverse complement strand
TCAATATGGCAAGATCTTGCAAGTAATGGTGAGTGGGATTGATGGCCTGATGGATCATGGTATGTTACAACTGATGGCCAAGAATGGAAACAAGAAGAAGATGAGTCATTTCATCGAATGAAATAAACCCCTAGATTTTTATTTATTGAGGGGGGCTTCCATAATTATGAAAAACCCATTCTTTGAATGCTAATGGTTCATGATACAATAGACTTGCTTTTCTAGCAATTGCTTTTGCATCAGATGAAAAATCACTTTTCATAATCCATTGAAGGTAATTGCTTTTACTAGCAACATCTACGGCTCTAGTGCCTTTGTGTTTACCAATTCCGAGTACGACTTCTCCATCTTCCCACCTAAATGTTCCACCAAAATCTACTTTATTTCCTTTAAAAATTGCTGTAAAGTCATTTCCATTATATTCTTCCATCGAAAATTCATCAACCATTTTATCAAATACATTTACTGTAGCAGTGATATCTGCTAATGCATCATGTGCTCCTTCCATAGGTTTACCAAGGAATCTTTCAACAGCATGAGATAATGAGCGCCCTTCATGCTTAGTCCAAATTAGATAAGCATCGTAAATTGAAACATTACTCAAATCTAGTTTTGGCACTCCAGATCTTTCAAATTCTGCTTGAATTACAGAAATATCAAAACCAACATTATAACCCATGAATCCCTCAGCACTAGAGAAGATTTCTCTAAGTTCTGCCGCTTCTGATCTAAACAAAGGCTCATTTTGTAATTTTTCCATTGAAATACCATGGACTCTTTGAGCACCAGGATTAATTGGAATTGTTGGTTTGAATAACTTTGTGATAGGTTCTTTTAATTCTCCATTTACATAATACCCATATGCGATTTGAATAATTTGATCAGTACTTGTATTAGTACCAGTAGTTTCTAAATCAAAAGCAATAATCCGGGAATTATCTAAATCCATACCTCTCACTAACAGTTCCGTAATCTTCATGGTTCTTGAATTAATTAGTTAGAAGATAATTTTTCAATAATGTCAAATTTTGTTTTTCTGGGATTCAATCTTAGTTGAGGTATTCCATTTCGCCATCCTAATTCGGCACCCCTTACTTTTACTAAATCTCCACAGATTATTGATGAAAATTTCCCTCCAATTGCAGAACCAAATGCAACTAATTCAATAATTGCTTCACCATCCCAAAGATGGCAACTTTCCATTGCCCATGGCCTTCCGTCTAATCTTTTACCATTGTTTTTAGATCTTGAAACCACTAATCCTTGAATATCTGTTTTTGTTGAAATTCTCCCTAAACGTGTGAATTCAATATTATTTTTATTATTGTATTCTTCAATAGGAATAATTTTACTATTTTCATCAACATATAATCGCACCATATCCCTCCAAATTCCTGGCATAGCAGCAATAATCACATATTCTCCATCATCCAAGTGACTTAGTTTTAAATGAGAGTTAGGTTGACTTTCTTCTAAACTTAAGTTTACAGTACCACCTTTTGAATTTGAGAGTAGCGCTCCATGAACTAATTCTCCGAAATGATTACTTAATGGCCCCCATTTTCCTGAAATATATCCTTTAACATTCAATCTATCTGGAATAGATAATATTTTAGAAAACGGTGGTTCAGGTTTTAGGTTTTCACAAATATCTCTAAGGTTTTGACCTTTCCACCTTTTAGGCAATATCGAATCAAGTTCTGTAGATAATAAACTAAATTCTTCCTCTATTGGACATTTTGAATGCCTTCTGTCCATTTTTTGTTGTTCTTTCCAAATTTTCTTTAATTTATTAGTTTCATCCGGAAGCTCTGATGGGTGAATAACATCTACTGTTTTTCTAAATGGGACCTTTAGATACCAACCTTCTAATCCTGAAAGCCCAAATTCTAATCCTGAAATTCTTTTAATTTCTTGTATTAACCAACCATAAAATCTTAATTGAATTGGCAATCCTACTGCATATTTGCTTTTCCCATCACTTGCTTTGATATCGACAATTTTTACTTTTTCTTCCCACCTTAACATCAAATCCATTTCGCCAGAAGCCCAACCCTCTTGATGATACAGCCTTTGGGGTTGCCAAACTCTTGGGTCTTTTGCCCAAGGCCTCGTGATTTCCCAAATTTCTTTCAAATTTGGAACTCCATGATTTGAAAATGGGGTTTTAAAATTTTCTTTATTAATATATTGTGATTCTAAATGTTTTGGAACTTTTTCTGGTATTGGATGTTTTGGATCTTGATGCCAGCATGGTGCAGGTATTGGAAATGGATCACCATTTTCCCTCCATTTTTCTAAATGAGGTCCACCTTTATTCTCAAAACATTGACTTACTTCCTCTAAAAATAAATCAATTCCTCCAATTAGCATATTTTCAATTAATTCGATTGTAATATCTTCCCATTCTCTGTCTTCTCTTTTGTAAATAGAACTTTCCCATTTTGTTTTCCCTTCATCCCATACAACCTTTGCTGCATCTGGAATTTTTTTATTGATCCAATTTTTTAAATCAGTAATTGAATTTATTTTTGGTGCTTTTTTAGTAGCAGTATATTCAATTTTATTAATCCAACTTGCCCAAATTGATTTTTCGGGAATATGTTCACATGAAGGAGATTCCATCATTAATCCAATTAATGCTTCTTCAACTATTATGCCAAGAATCATTTCCGGATTTTTAGGAGTTTTCAGAGCAATTTTATATTTTAAAAACCAATCCCTTTTCCCTCTTTCCCATGAAATTAAAGAACTTGCAGATAATCTCATTCTGCTTCTTCCTATAGGTCCTCCGAGGGGCGGTTTTACGTAAGGCATATCATTCACTCTGTGTAGAAATATTCGCCCTTAGCTCTTTGTTCCCTGTCTTTCCTACTTCCTGATTTGTTAATTCTAGGCCTTTTTGTATCATGGTCTCTTCTAAATGTAATATCTACTGTTGAGAGGAATTTATTCATACCTTCTCTTAAATTAAATGGACCATCAGCAAAACCTATCACTCCTCCTGTTCCTTCGAAAACTAATAACGAATCCGAGACAATT
>CAZMJH010000191.1:0-3065 GCA_964566595.1 uncultured Candidatus Poseidoniales archaeon | reverse complement strand
GTTGTAGTTGGTGCGGATCATAGGGCTACTATGGGTCATTTTATTGCAAACAAAAGTGTCCAAAAATTATTCAAAATTGCTCCAAATCTTGCATTGACAACAGCAGGATTAGTTGGGCATGCGCAAAGTTTAGCTAGGACATTGAATGCAGAAACAACACTTTATCAATTGAAAAGAGGGCATTCTATGACCGTTAAGGGTGCAGCAACTTTAACTGCAAATATATTATTGGGTCGCCCATATTGGGTTCAACTATTGATTGTAGGTGTTGATGATACTGGTCCTAGCGTCTATAGTATAGATGGAGCAGGGGGTTCAATTCCCGATGTTTATTGTGCTACTGGATCAGGTTCTCCTTACATGTATGGTGTTTTAGAAGATGGATTTAGAGAAAATATGCAAAAAAATGATACAATTAAGTTAGCAGCAAGAGCTTTACTTGCTTCAGGTCAACGTGATGCTGCTTCAGGAAACGGAATGGATTTGGCTGTAATAACTAAAAATGAAGGTTTTGTCCAACTTACTAATGATGAAGTAGATAAAATTATTTCATCTTTAAATTAATTTTCCCGGGCTGGCCCACCTTTAGGGCTTACTCTACAAGAGTGGATTAGATTTGGGAAGGTGATAATATGAGGCTTAGTTTTCATGAAGTGAAAAGCAAAATTTCAGAGATGGTTCCTAAAGATTTAGAATATACTGTTGATTTAGAAGCTGCAACAGTATCAATTATAACTCCTGAACCAGAAAGATTTGGATCAGGTAGTGGATTAACTGGAGAATTAGCTAAAGCAATAAAAAGAAGAATTGTAATCAGGCCAGACAAAGATATAATGAAGTCTGAAGAAGAATCAATGAATATTATAAAATCAATAATCCCTGGAGAAGCAGGAATTACCGATATTTATTTTGATCCATGTTTTTGTGAATTAACATTAACTTGTGATGATCCAGGCACAGCAGTAGGTAGGCGTGGAGAAAACATTCACAAATTAAGGGATGAAATAGGTTGGCTTGTCAAAGTAGAAAGAACTCCTGCACTTAGTAGTAAAACTGTAGTAGATATACGTGGTTTTCGAAAGACAATGGCAGATGAAAGAAGGAAATTATTGAGGGATTTTGGAAGAAATATATTCCGCCCCAAATTAGCAGGGAATTCATGGGCGCGGTTGACTGCATTAGGATCATATAGAGAAGTTGGTAGAGCTTGCCATTTAATTACAACCAATGAATCAAGAGTGATTATTGATGTGGGGGTTAACATTGCATCAAATACAGATCCCCTTCCCTTTTTTAATGCACCTGAAGCATTACCTCTTGAAAAATTAGATGCAGTTGTACTTACTCATGCACATTTAGACCATGCAGGAATGTTGCCAGTATTATTCAAATATGGTTACAATGGACCTGTTTATTGTACACCTCCAACAAGAGATATGATGCTTATGTTACAGTCTGATTATCTAAAAGTGGCAGGCATGGAAGGCAAATCACCACCTTATGAAATGGAACATGTACGTGAAGCAATGAAACATGTAATCGATGTCAATTGGAAAGAAACTACAGATATAACCCCCGATATAAAACTTACAATGACAAATGCGGGTCACATATTAGGTTCATCAGCATGTCATTTTCATATTGGTGAAGGAAAGCACAATATCGTCTTTACAGGAGATACAAAATTCGAAAAAAGTTGGTTATTTGATGCAGCAAATGTAAAATTCCCTAGGTGTGAAACATTAGTTATAGAATCTACTTATGGTGCTCAAGGGGATTTTCAACCCTCACGTATAGAAGCTACAGCAGAATTACAAGATATTATTAAAAGAACAATGGCACGAAATGGAAAGATAATATTGCCTGTGTTTGCAGTTGGAAGAAGTCAAGAAGTAATGATAGCAATTGATGAACTTTTTAGAAGTGGTGAAATGAAACCTTGCCCTGTTTATTTAGATGGTATGATTCAAGAAGCTACTGCAATACATGCTTCACATCCAGAATATTTAACAAGGGATTTAAGAAATTCAATACAAACTAATGCTGAAGATAATCCGTTTAGTGCAAAATGGTTCCGTAAAGTGCAAGGACGTGAAATGAGAGAATCAATTTTAGTAGACCCTTCTCCCTGTATAGTTTTAGCAACAAGTGGAATGCTAAATGGAGGGCCAGTCATGTCATATTTTAGAAACTGGGCTGGTAATGAAAGAAATGCTTTGTGTTTTGTTGGATATCAAGCGGAAGGAACAATGGGGCGGAGATTACAAAAAGGATTTGGAGAAGTTCAAATGTTTTTTGAAGGTGAAACAATAACAGTTGAAGTTAATTGTGAATTTGTCACAGTTGATGGATTTAGTGGGCATTCTGATCGTAAACAATTACTTGATTTTGTGGATCAATTAAATCCTAAACCTAATTCAGTAGTTTGTCATCATGGAGATTACCGCAAATGTAGTGAATTGGGACGTACATTAAGGGAGAAATTCAAAGTAAGAACTTATTCACCACAAAATCTTGAAACAATCAGATTGTTCTGATTATAATGGTAAATCCCATCCATCATCTAATGCGTCAGGTATTTTTTCATGTTCTGATTTTTCATGTATATTTATTTTATTATTTGATTGATTTTTTAAAATTGTTGACTTTTTTGAAATATTATGCGTAGTTCCAAAAATAGAAAATATGAATATCATGATTGAAACTGAAAGAACAATTGCTAAAACCCAATATTTTTCACTAGGGGCATTTATAATTTTGTAAACTGAGATAATACAAATGAGTAATGGGATGATAATTAGAAAGTATTGTGGTTGTGACTTATCTAACTCCATATTTACTGTGAGTGTGGGTGCATTGATGAACCCCCACCCTTCCCTGTTACAGTCATGAGAGGAGATATTAGGGGGCCACAAGTACATAGTTGCCCTGGTTGGCTAATGACGGCAGTAGCTCCTTGGGGTGAGAATCAAGAAGATGCATATGATCAAGGTTTAGTTGAATTAGGTCTTGGAGATGCAAGATTGATTAGAGTAGAAGGTGCAATGTTGCCTATGGGTTTCGAA
>CAZMJH010000190.1:0-3070 GCA_964566595.1 uncultured Candidatus Poseidoniales archaeon | reverse complement strand
CCTGTAGAACTATTTACAAGTGCTTGTGATGCATAAAAACCATCATTATGTTGAGTAATTATTTCAAAAGGCGTTTCTGTATTTTTAAATTCTAATGGTTCGGGGGGGCTCGAAATAATCATATTGGATAGAGGAATTGTTGAGTAACATAAAGCAATGAATAGTATACCAAGAATACCATATTTTATGATCCAATCTCTTTTCCATTTCGCTAAAAATATTATTGCAGCAGTAAAAATCAAAATCATAACAAATTCAAGTAAAATATTTCTTACTTGACTTGCCCCCGCTTCTCCAAATGCCCTAAATTCAGTTTTATCATAAAAAGGCTGAATTATAATTCCTACAAGTATTGTCACTACAAACATTGCAGCCATTCCAAGCATTGATTCCCATTGTTCTTTCATGGCTTGAAACATTTCTTTTATTTGCTCAGTAGGGCGTATTGAATCTCCCTCCATGAGTGTGCTTTGATAGTCTCCTCTATCAGTCTGCCTAAATTATAGTCTGATATTTGTCATAAACCTCAATACATAGTTTGTATTGGATGACTTGTAAGTGTATGCGCATTCTTGAATGGCTGGAATCTTTAAAAATTCAAGGTATGAAACTTGAATTAGAAAATACAGTAGAATTACTTTCAAGAATGGATGAACCTCAAAATAAATTTCCTTCAATTCATGTTGCCGGAAGCAATGGAAAAGGTACAATCTGTTCTATTTTAGCTAATACCTTTACATTAAATGGAATTAAAACGGGACTGTTTACCTCTCCTCATCTTTGTAATGTAGAAGAAAGAATAAGAATTGATGGCATACAAATTTCTGATTCAGAATTCCTTTTTACACTTGAAAAATTACGTTTTTTTTGTGATATAAAACCAAAGATTGAACCAACATATTACGAAGCAACCTTTCTTGTGGCAATGATGTATTTTTCAGAATCAGGAATTCAACGCGCAATTATTGAAACAGGTTTAGGAGGGAGATTAGATGCAACTAGGTTAGTTAATGCTGATTGTTGTGTATTAACACGGATTTCATTAGAACATACAGATATACTTGGAAATACGTTATTAGAAATAGCAACAGAAAAATCAGCTATAGCAAGGCCCGGGGTGCCATTAGTTTCAATTTGGACAGATGATTTTGCAGTTCGCGAACAAATCACTAAATCAGTAAGTTCGTCAACATTTGTTAGGTGGTATAAACCGGATTCAACTCAAATAATTAAAGATGAGGCTATCGGATTAGCAAATTTGGTTTTATCGAGTATGAATCTTTCAATGACCTGTAATGATGCCGCAAAAGCAACATTGTGGCCAGGAAGAATGCAAATAATTCAATATTCAAAAGAACTTAAAATATTACTTGATTGCGCTCATAATTCAAGTGGAATGTTTCGCGCATTTGAAGAGATTTCTAGGTATTACGTTGGCGTTGAAACTATAATATTAGGATGTACTAAGCAAACAAATTTACATTTATTTTTACAGCCTGTAATCACATATGTTAAATCTTTAGGAATAAAGAATATAATTTTAACAGAACCTCAAGGAGGAAGAACAGAATCTCTATCTGTAGAGGTTTTATTTCAAAAGTTATCTTTTGAATTATCTGAGGTAACATTCTATAATGAAATTTTGCCATCTAATGCATTAGAAAAAGCAATTTCATTAACTAAAAATGGTACACTGCTTTGTATTGGTAGCCTTTATTTAATTGGCAATATATTTTCCATTTTAGAACGTGATGATGCTAAATCTATGTCAATATTGAGTTGTTAAATTTAATATGTTGTTCCGAAAGTAAAAATTAGGCAGTTTATTTCCGAGGAGTGGTGAGGCAATAATGAAATGGGATTTAAGATTTTTAAAACTCGCCGAACATATTTCTAATTGGAGTAAAGATCCATCAACTAAAGTAGGATGTATTATCGTTGGCGAAGATAGAGAAATTCGTTCAACAGGATTTAATGGATTCCCAAGAGGAATCGAAGATTCTGAAGAAAGATTAAACGATAGAACTCAAAAGTATCCTTTAATTTGTCATGCTGAAGAAAATGCAATAATGCATGCTGCAAGAATTGGAATATCATTGAAAGGTTGCATAGCATATGTGACTTGGCCACCATGTAATAGATGTACCAGGTCATTAATTCAAGCAGGAATAACGGAAATTGTAATACCGAATGAAGTAAAAATTCCAGATAGATGGAATGAAGAATTTGATATATCAATGACAATGTTAAATGAGGCAAATATAGAAGTTCGCATTATTTGACATCTTTATTTTGTTTTTTTATCAGTTTATGTTAAGGCATATTGCCTCTTGAGTATGTTGAGTCGTATGTCTAAGAATACCGAATCAGGTTTGCGCAGAAGGATTGTAAATAAATGGGAATCAATTAGAGAACATCATCTAACAATAATGACTACAATTTTTGTTATCACCCTTGGAATGATGATATATACATTAACTTTTATTATACGTGGCGCATCTAATTTTTCAGATGAAATAATTGTATTTTCATGGGTTTCGGGGTTAATTGGAGTCATTGTTGCAATATTTTTGTGGCCCGAATTTTTCTATTTACGAGGCAGATATAATTTTCTTAGAGAATATATGCAAATTGAATCCCCCTCTGAATTAAGACGTGAAATGGGAGATGCACAAGATGCAGCTAAAGTACTTGGAAATCGTTACCAGGATAAATTGCAAGAACATCTTCGCGGTAAAGGAATTCAAATGAAACGCAAGTCAAAGTGAGGGATTTACTTGAGGGTATGGCCGTTGCTAAAAGAATTAATTCTTGCAACGAGTGTGATTTTATTGTTATTATTTGCTATGTATGCTGCAACAGGTAATAATTCACCACCAGTTGTAGTGGTAGAATCAGATTCAATGATGCATAATCCCGATGGACAAATTGGTGCTATTGATGCAGGAGATCTAATACTTGTTCATGCGCCAAATAGTAGAAAAATAATAACATATGCTGAAGCACTAGAAGTTTCAAATAGTGTTTATGGTTATGAAAATCATGGTTTTTCAGGAGATGTTATTGTGTA
>CAZMJH010000189.1:0-3117 GCA_964566595.1 uncultured Candidatus Poseidoniales archaeon | reverse complement strand
TTCCATATGCGTAGAAATTGAAATTGCTGCGGGATTTGAAAGGCCATAAACCTCCCTTAACATCTTCCTAGCATCATATCCATTCCTTATTACTGATAAACACGCCTCCTGTAATTTTGTTAATTGCGAAGATAATTCTCTGGCTCTTGATCTTGCTTCACCGCTCCAAGAAGGTACATTAGGCCTATGGCCAGTTACTTGGCTAACATTAACCCTAGTTCCATCTATTGAGTTGATTCTATAGGTTTGGCCACCCAATAATATGATGTCGCCATTTCTTAATTTAGCTACAAATGATGCAGATAAATTTCCAAGTATACTTCCATCCATGTTGAATACTAAATAACTATTGTCTGGAGCTATTGTACCCACATTGGTATAATATATCATTCTTGAATAACCTAATCTCCCATAGATGTTTTCTTCATAATCTATCCATACACGTTTTTCATCTTCAAGCATATCTAATGTATCAATATAATCATCATATTCAAGATTTCTATATGACCACGTGGATTTGATTATTTCAAACGCTTCATCAATGTCTATATTCTCATTTATACATAGGCCTATCATAAACTGGGCCATAACATCTAAACAGTTTTGTGGAAAAGTTAATCTATCCATATCTCCGCATTGTATGGATGCTTGTAAGGCTGCTAATTCTACTAAATCATCCATATTTAGAGGCATGAAACGTGCTCTTGGAACTCCACCAACATGATGTCCTGCCCTACCTATTCGTTGCAATGCAGTTGCAATACTCCCTGGAGACCCTATTTGTATTACTAAATCAACACTACCAATATCAATACCCATTTCAAGTGAAGAAGAAGAAACGACAGCACGAAGTTTTCCTTCTTTTAATTTCGATTCGACTTCAAATCTGATTTTTTTGTCCATAGAACCATGATGTCCTGCAATTAAATTAGCAAATCCTTCATTCTTATCATCCATTCTTTTCAATTCTTTTTGTAATTTATTAACGACCAATTCAGTCATTTTACGGGTGTTTGCAAAAACTATTGTTGTATTATGTGCTAAAACTAAATCAAGTATTTCAAAAATTTCATATTCAAATATTTCCTTATCTGATAACTTGTAAAATTTTGCAGGAATGGGTTTTCCTTCAGCATCTATATTGATAATCCCATCTATATCTCTATCAGAGGGCATTACTATATCTAAATCCAATTCTCTAGAACCCGAAATTTTAGCGATGGAAACGCTTAATTCATCGCCCCGAGATTCTCTATCATCAGATGCAACTAGGTATTGAGCAACATTTTCCAAAGGTTCCATTGTAGCACTAACGCCTATTCTTTGAACTGGTCTCTTCAACAAAGTATCTAACATTGAAATTGTTAATGCAAGATGTGTTCCCCTCTTAGTAGGGACCAAACTATGTAATTCATCAAGTATAATGTATTCTACATCTTCAACTAAAGGTTGAAATTTCTTCGAACTTATTGCTATAGCCATACTTTCAGGAGTAGTGATCAATATGTGAGGGGGATTTCTTAACATTTTCTGCCTTTCTGATTGAGGAGTATCTCCAGTCCTAAGTCCAACTTTAATCTCACTAATTTTACCTTTTATAAATTTAGATTTTATTTCGTTTAATGGTTGAATTAAATTTTTCTGGATATCATTAGCTAATGCTTTAATAGGCGATATGTAAATGCAATAAACTCTTTTTTCTAATTTATTTTCTAATGCCGCCCTAACTAATTTATCTATTACTGTTAAAAATGCAGTCATAGTTTTACCACTTCCAGTAGGACTACACAAAAGTAAATGCTCACCATCCATAATAGAGGGTATTGCCATTTTTTGAGGATCTGTAAAATCTGGGAATTTCCAGTGAAACCATTCTCTTACAGGTTCACATAATTTTAGATTAATTTCTTCAGAATCGATGAATTTATCTAAATATGTTATTCTTGCCAAATTTTTCACCTATACTAATGCACAGCCAGCCATGATATGCAGTTATAAAACCAACGGAATGATAATTGCTAAAATCTAACGAATTAGTAGTCAATGACCCTTCCAAATGGATTTATTGATAACCCCTAATCATTTCGACTGTCATGAAGCATATGGGCGGAGATGAATCTAGTAGTCGACAACTGATGTCATTACTCAAGAGAAGAGGGATTATTCAGCCTGCATTTGAACTATACGGTGGAGTCGCTGGATTATACGATTATGGACCCCTTGGTGGCCGTTTACGAAGAAATGTAATCCAAAAATGGTTAAATCATTGGATTTCATTAGGAAATATAGTAGAAATAGATTCTCCTACTGTAACTCCTGAACCAGTCTTAAAGGCAAGTGGACACATAGGTGCTTTCAATGATTATGCCTCAGAATGTAAGTTGTGTAACTCTGTATTCAGAACAGATCACCTTCTAGAAGAAATTCATCCAAATCCAGAATCTCTTGATGCAAAATCACTTGATACCGAATTAAAAAAATCTAGTATTCTCTGCCCATCATGCAATAAATCTGATTGGCTTCCTTCTGAGCCTTTGAATCTTATGTTCTCAACACGTATTGGTGCAAGCGGAGGAGGAAGAAAAGCATACATGCGTCCCGAAACAGCTCAAGGTATGTTTCTTCAATTTCCAAGTATATATCGGCATTTTAGAAGTAAATTGCCTTTTGGAGCTGTTCAGGTAGGAAAAGGATATCGTAATGAAATCAGCCCTCGTCAAGGAATGATTAGGCTTAGAGAGTTCAATATGGCAGAACTGGAGTATTTTATTGATCCTATTGTTAAAACCGAACATAATTTGGAATTGTGGAATCATATTAAAATAAAATTAATTCCAGATCCTCTAGGCAAAAAATCAGTAGAAATATCCTCAAATGTTAATGAGGCGGTTGCAAAAGGAATCATAAGACACCCAACAGTTGGATTTTTTATGATTAAAACTTTTGAATTAATGTCAGAATTAGGGATTAATACAGAATTAATCCGTTTTAGACAACACGAAGGTAACGAAATGGCGCATTATGCAACCGATTGTTGGGATTTAGAAATTCATGGCAGTTATGGTTGGATTGAATGTGTAGGTATTGCATACAGAGGGTGTTATGATTTAGAAGCTC
>CAZMJH010000188.1:1004-3118 GCA_964566595.1 uncultured Candidatus Poseidoniales archaeon | reverse complement strand
GGAATCGGAATTTATCCCGGATTAGGAGGTACTCAACGTACACCAAGAATTGTAGGTGTAGAAATTGCACGCTGGGCCATACTTGGAGGTAACAAAATTAGTGGTGATTTGGCATATAAATTAGGATTCATAGATGAATATGTCTTAGAAACTGACATAGAATCTAAAGTTTTAAAATTGGCAGGAGTTGAAACATCAGAAACAAAATTTAGAGGCCAACCCCATGAAATGACAGATAACATTGAGATGTTAATGCGATTTTATAGTGATAATGCATTATCCCAAATTCTTTCTGGACATACCCCTGTTGGTTTTGATGCTGAATGGCTAATCAATTAATTAATGAAAGTCTCATAACGAATTTAGATGCAGGATTACAATTAGAATTAGATCGTTTGTGTAATATATTTGCTACAGATGATGCATTAGAAGGATTAAGCGCTTTAATTGAATCACGTAGACCTACATATCAAAATCGTTAATTTACAAATAGGACTAAGGTTTATATTTTACACCTAATGTTCATAAAACAATTAGGTGAAATGATTGTCACAACCACCTCTACCTTTACCCAAAAAAACATTTATTCATGTTGAGAAAAAAATAGAAGAAGTCATCAAAATTGGAACCGAAATACGTAACATATTAGGTAATCGAAATGATGAAGAAGAATGGGGTGAAAAATGGGAAGTTAATGCTGCAGTACAATCATTGAGTATACTTTCAGGAAAATGGACTGTGGAGATTATGTCTGCATTATATATTGCAGGAGCTAAAAGATTTAATGAATTGAAAAATTTACTCGAAGGAATATCTAGTAGGACGCTTTCTGACAAATTAAAATTATTGATTGAGAAAAATTATGTTGTAAGGGAAGTTTTGGAAGGCCCCCCTGTCAGAGTTAGATATTTACTCACTGATTATGGAAATAATATTGGAAAATTATTCAGTCCTATTGTAGGTTATATAAAAATTCATAATAATTTGATTAAAAAGATTTAATTATTTAAAATAAGTAAATATTGCCACAAACATTAAGCCAACAGATTAAAGGCCTAAGTGCCTAAAAAAGGAGGTATGGCGTTAATTGAGCAAGTGGTAGGACGTCGCCCTTTTCTTTTTGCAACTATGGCTTCCGTCTGTACAGGAATTACAGGTTTTGGTAGCGCCATAATTGGAATAATACCATTTGTAGGTTCCAAAGGAGTATTTTTTAGTGGAATTGTCTCAGATCGTAGAAATAAGTTAATTGAACACCCATCAAGAATTAAAATTCTTAAAAAATTAACAGAAAAGCCAGGTTTATGCTATCGTGAATTACAAAAAGAATTAGATGTAGCAAATGGGACTTTAAGGCATCATATTGATGTATTGCAAAATCAACGTAGTTTGACAATTGTAAGAGTAAATGGGAGAACATGCCATTATGCAGGAGCTCCAAGTCAAATTAAAGTGCTGAGAGCTATGGGGATTGAAGATGATACACGTGCAGCTTCTTTGATGCCAGTAGGTCTTTCAGAAGCACAGAAATTAGTTCTTAATGAATTAAAATCAAATAAACCACCTAATACTCAAGCAGAACTAGGTCGTAGAATTGGAAGAACTCGTGCTACAGTCCATTCTGCAGTAAAAGTTCTCAAGGATAGAGGATTAATACTTCATGAGAAATTTGAATTAGCACCCCATTTGAAAGAAATTTTTGCATTAAATAAAGATAATAAAACACGTAATTTAGATTATGAATGGAATGATGAACGTTCTCGTACCTTGGTTGCTTGAAAATTCACTGAAAGTCGAATAATTCACCATTTTTTCAGATAATTGCTAAATGCCGTTAAGGTAGCCGTCATTTATGTTCAGTCTCCGGATAGAGGAAGTTGCTTTGCCAGGCGCTGAAAGAGATAAAGAACAATTGCTTGAATGGTTAGCCACTAGTTTGAATTTAATTCGTAGAAGAAATGAAGAATCTCATACTAATCTTATGGGCCCTCCATTATACAGGATGTTACAAGAACATTTTTTATCTAATCCTTGGAAAGGGCACGAATCACTTGATTTAGCAGAATCTTTAGCAATTTCTCCTGCAACTTTACATCATCATTTGGGAAGATTAT
>CAZMJH010000188.1:0-977 GCA_964566595.1 uncultured Candidatus Poseidoniales archaeon | reverse complement strand
AAAGGAGCGGGTTCAAGAATATATTTTCTTAGAACTGGAAGTTTAATTGGAGCAATAGATCTAATGATTGAAGAAGCCAAAGAGCTTTTAAATTTAAGATTAAATCAAGCAAAATCATGGATGAATGAAGTAAATGCATCTAATAGAATAGATGAAAGAGATGATATTTCAACCCGTATTTGGATACAAGAGCAAGTTCCCCCTGCGAAAAAACATAAATGTAGCGAACAAACTTTGTGGATGGCAGATTTAGGGTTGCTTGGAGATAGACCTGGTAAATCAATGGATGATAAGAGTCTTCAAATAAAATTGTGGAATTTTATGATTGAACAAAAAGGACCGCAATCTTTAGATGAATTAGAAACTAATTTCAAAAAAGCAAAAAAAGCAAAAATTCAACGTATTATGGAAAATTTTCGTAGAGCTGGATTTTTCGATAAAGTCCCTAGATATGATAGATTATCTTATTCTATTTGGAATATGTTACAAACACAATATTTACGACGTGGAAAAGAATGGTTGTTACAAAAAGGGGGGTTAATTCGTCAATTAGGCGAAAAAGAAGCAAAAAATTTGGCTAACAAAATAGGAACCAAGACATTTCAAATTTCTGATGTGGAGGATTCATTAAGAAATATATCTAATGAAGATTCAATGTTATTATTGAATCTTTTAGGAGGGAGGTTATCATTTGGATATCAATGGAGTGGAACAGATTATTCTGAAATAACAATTATTGTAAAAGATAGGGCAGAAAGAACTCTACGTAGGATTCGTAGAGTGGCAGAATTATTGCAAAATGAATTATAATAATTTTTGATAGATAATATTTCAAGTTGAGAATTATGCAAAATAAAAATCCGCCATTGTTTTTAGCGCCTATGGAAGGAGTTAGTGATTTGCCGTTTAGAATATTAGCAAGAGAATGCGGTGCTGATTTTACAATTAGTGAATTCACATCCTCTACAGCACTTACG
>CAZMJH010000187.1:0-3124 GCA_964566595.1 uncultured Candidatus Poseidoniales archaeon | reverse complement strand
ATTTCAGGATTAATATCTGTGGGTTTTCCTCTTGCATGTAGGATTTTATTTTTAACAAGTAAATTCCATGAAGAACCAAGGACACGGCCATACGCGATTATTGCAGGTAAAAAAGCAAAAAAGATTGTTGCAGAATTCAGTCGATTACTGTTGTTTAGCATTACATAATCTTTCAGAAAAATCCGGAATAAAATTGTTAATCCAAGCCAAATTATTCCAAGAATTAAAGTTTTAACCACACGTTTGTATATGCCTTTTAATTCTAATTCAGATCTTCGGTCACGTAATTTAAATCTCAATTGTGCATCAAGAGATGATAATATTGAAACAATTGCTGGAATGGAAATCAATGTAATTGCTACAAATAATACCCACTGATTAAATTCCAAAATACCTTCTGTGTAAGATATGATGAATTCTAGAAGTAGAATTGCGATTCCTGTAAGTGACCAAAGGTAAGTTTGAATTCCGAATCTTACTCTTGAATCTTGCAATAATTCTCTAGCATCGGCAGTATTTTTTGTTAAAATATGGATTTCATATACGTTTTCTTCTCTTTGAAATGCAACTCTTAGACCACGTAAGCCTCTGGGAATCACAAATCTCCATAACAAAATTACTATTGCTAAACTAGCAATTATAGGTAGAAAATCACCGACAGTCACAGTAGATACAAGTGAAAACACGCCTCTCCCTACATGTGTTCAAGATATAACACTTCATAGAATGTACCTTAGTAGTGCTATTGCACCACCCATGCTTTCTAATTGAATTCCTGAATCATGATCAGCACTACATTGAATCATTTCTCCACCTGAAATTGCTAATTTTTTACTCCATTCTGACCATGTTTGATCATTTATTTTTGCATCTTCGTCCCTTAATAATTCAGCTAGAATTAGTAATTTTTCAATTGCTCCTTCTTCCATTGCTTGATTCAATTCATTATGCCCATAGGCAACCGCACCTTGTTTGGCAATTCTTGTAAATGCTTCATCCAGTAATTCAATTTCTTTTATTATTGAATGATCTTTTAATAAATCTAAAGCTAAACCTTCTTTTAGAATTTCATTTGCAGCAGCACGTCCACCTATACTAGTTGCAATATTGCGCATTGTACGTTCAGAACCAATTAACTGAAACATTTCTTGTAATCTTTCACGACCCATTCCAGGCCCGCAAATTATTAATGGAATATCTTTATTTAATTGCAAATGGATGTCATTAGCCACCTTCTTCATAAATCCCTTATGTATACTACTTGAAGATTCCATATTACCCGTATATTTTCCCCCTCCCCTCATTGTAAAAGTGGCAACATCTCTTAATCCATGCATTGTGACTTCATACAACAAAATTTCATCAAGTTCAGTTACTACAATAGCAACCTTACTTGATGTGGAATGTTTTTTAGCAGAATTAATCAATTGAATATCTTCTGTAGGCCATACACCATCAATAGAGAGTTTTATTTCATCTCCAATCTGAATTACATGTGTGTGATGACTTCCTTTGTCAAATGCTGCTTCGTTAATTATTCCATGAACTCTCAAAGTATCACTGAATGTTTGAAATTCGGTATGTTCTATGATTAATTCAATCCATATTTTCTTACGGGTCGCCGATTTTGCCCTACCACCTTCTTCTCCAGTAGTTGTTTGATCTCTTCGATCCCCAAGCATACCTATTTTTCGACCTTTAGTACAGAGTTTTGCAGTAGTCCATAAATCGTCTTCTGTTGAAATTCTGAATTTCAAAAAATCAGTCCCACTTTTGAGAATTTTCATATTATCGACTCAACTGAACATGCCTTCTAATCTGCCATCATCATCAATAGTCATATTTACTGCTGCAGGTTCTTTTGGTAAACCAGGCATAGTCATGATATTTCCTAAAATTGCAACAATAAATCCAGCACCTGCATTCAATCTTAATTCTCTTATTGGGACTTCAAAACCATTTGGTGCACCAAGTAATTCTGCATCATGGCTAAGGGAATATTGGGTTTTTGCCATACATATTGGTAAATGTCCATAACCCCATTTTTGAATTTGTTTAAGGTCTCTATGTGCTTTTGGATAAAGATTAATTCCTTCAGCACCATATATTCTGGTAGCGATTCGTAATGCTTTTTCAATAACAGGCATATCGTCAGAAAAGAGAGGGGAAAACGGTCTTCCTGCTGCCATATGATTTTGGCAATTAGTGACTACAGACTCTGCTAAAGCACGTCCGCCATTTCCTCCTTCAGCATGTACAT
Organism: uncultured Candidatus Poseidoniales archaeon; assembly: GCA_964566595.1. Lineage (GTDB taxonomy): Archaea > Thermoplasmatota > Poseidoniia > Poseidoniales > Poseidoniaceae > MGIIa-I. The sequence goes on along the minus strand of CAZMJH010000187.1, from coordinate 864 downwards.
TTGTTTCTACGCATGAAGTTGCGCCTGCTTTTTTTGCAATTTCAAGTAATGCACTAACTTCATCATTATGATCTGTATAAAATCGATTTACACTTACGATGACAGGGACTCCGAACATCATCATATTCTTGATGTGTTTTGTAAGATTTGTTTTAGCGCCTTTTTTGACTGCGTCAACATCTTTTTTACGTACAAGTTCAGGTGAGGGTCTAATATGTGCAAATTTTCCAAAAGCTCCACCATGTAATTTCATGGAACGAATTGTAACATTAATTACTATACAATCTGGAGGATTACCACTTGCTGGAGTTTTGATGTGCATAAATTTCTCAGCACCCATATCAGAACCAAATCCTGCTTCAGTAATCACATAATCTGTACATGTTAAAGCAAGTTTATCTGCAATTATACTTGAATTCCCATGTGCTATGTTAGCAAATGGTCCACAGTGAATGAATGCTGGATCACCTTCAATAGTTTGTACAAGGTTTGGCATAAAAGCATCCCTTAGTAATAATGCCATTGCACCATCTGCTTTTATGTCCGAAGCAAGGACTGGATATCCATTTCTTCGTTCTCCTATCACAATACCTCCTAGTCGTTTTTTCAAATTTTCAAAATTTAAAGATAAAGCAAGAATAGCCATAATTTCTGATGCTGCAGTAATATCAAACCTATCTTCCCTAACATTTCCATTTGCAGGGCCTCCTAAGCCTACAGCGACTTGCCTCATAGTCCTATCATTCAAATCTAATACTCTAGGCCATGTGATTCTACTTGGATCAATATCTAATTCATTTCCATGTTTGATGTGATTATCAATTAAAGATGAAAGAAGATTATGGGTTGATGTTACAGCATGTA
>CAZMJH010000186.1:0-3138 GCA_964566595.1 uncultured Candidatus Poseidoniales archaeon | reverse complement strand
TTGAAGAATCATTAGGAACAGTACATAATATTGAGAAAAAACCTTTGGCATTTGGATTGATGTATGTTGAATTACATGCAGTTATTGAAGATGCTGAGGGGCTTATTGATAAATTTGAAGAAGCTATGACTAATATTGAAGGTGTTGGAGAAATCGAAGTTTTAGGGATGGGTAGGCTTCTTTAAGTTTCAATAATGATTTATTGGAGAGCGCATAATTTCTCTTAGTAATATTGATGCATAAGAGCCAGGCGGTAAAGAAAATTTGAATTTTAAAGATGCTCCCTCTGGATGCCATCTGTCTCCCTGATTAGGCCCATCATCCCAAGTTGTGGAATTATTTTCTTCAACATTATTGGAACAAATCTCTATTTTGAAATTAGAGTAATTACTAGTTAATGATCTGCGTGATCCAGCCGAAGACAATCTCGGTATTTCTCCAATTTCCCAATTATTTTTATTGTATTTACCTTCTAAAATAATGTCTTTTTCTATAATTCCTGCATCACCTTTTGCCAATATTTCTGAAAACCCCGGAAGAGGTCCTGTTATTGCCAATCTTCCTAATTTACAATTTCTTTGAATTCTATTTGCAGTTTCTTCTTCAACAATTACAATATTTTTTGCATCAATATTTCCCTTTTCAGTTAAATGAGCAACAATGTCCCCAATCACTGGTTTATTCAAGGGCAAATCAGATTTTATTCTCTTTGCTAATGTTTTATTGAATATTTTTGATTGAACAGCGTGTATGCACATTAATTGTAAATTATTTGGTAGTGTTTTAAATGCTGAAATATAATTATTTGATTTTTTCAATTCATAAAGCATTTTTTTTTCATAACCTAATCTTTCTGGAATTATTTCTAAGCATTTTTCAATATTTTTTGAATTTCTCCATAATTCTCTAAATTCAGATGCTTCAGTTTTTTCAAATCTACTTTCCATTCCCAAGTAAGTATTTACTGCCGCTTCGAAATCCCCAGATATGACAGATTCACCAACCTCAGCCGTTACTGCACGCAAACCACCAAACCTTTGTGGTCCTATCCAATTAGGGAATAATCCTGCACCTAAACGTTTATTCATATCCTCTACTATTGTCTCTGCATTTTTTATTGCCACTTCTTCTTTCATAGGTTTACCATTATTATGTGCACAACCCCTTACTATTACTGTGAATTTATTGGAAATGTGTTGACCAAATTTTAGTTTTTGATGAGATCTACCTATGCATGAAATCTTTACATCTTTCAAATCAACTTTTTCTATTTTATGAATTGGTGCATCAACTATCATTAATTGAGTTGTTATTGCTCTTTTGTCTTTTGTACCCGAAAACCAAATACGGTTTCTTGAAATTTTCAATTCCCTTCCAAGCCTATTGACAAATCTATTTGTTTCCCAATTGTTAAGTGTAACTTCAATTACTGAAAACCTGCCTTTGGGGTCTAAGGGGTGATTTCTAGATGATTCTTCAACCCTAAAATCACTTACTTTTACTTTTAAAAGGCCTCCAATGCCTTCATTTTCAGCAACATATGTGTTCAAACCAACTCTTTTCTCCATTTCGGAGATTGTGGCAGAAGCCACAAAATCACTCCTTAATTGATATTGATGAAAACTCATCAGAAATATCTTTGCATACTTCCTGAATTAACTTTATGGGATTTGTCTTTCCTTTTGTTCTTATGTATAATTCAGGTTCATCTAGTTCAGGATGACCTGGGAAAAAGTTACTATATTCCACTGATTTGTTCGAATCAAGTTTAGATCTAAACAATTCTAATGATGTGTGGCTTTCTCCTTCAAATCTTAATTTTAGTTCATTCCCTTCCATCTGTAGTACCTTTATCGGCATAGAAATCGAATCTGCGAGTAGCGTCTCTTTATTGAACCTTTGGAGTGATGAGATTTTTGTTTAATTGTACTCTATTGCTTATGAAACATAACTGCTGGCGAATACATGGGCGGGGAAAATTCATTGGGAAGCAAACATCGTTTTTCTGATAAATTTGTTTCAATGTCATTACCTTTTTTGATAATTACTTTTATTGTTACTGCGTTTCTTGCAACTGGACTTTACCCTTTACCTTCTTTTAACACTGAAATTGCTGAATTTGCACCTGAAGATTCTGCAAGCAAGGCTGCAGAAGAATTTGGTATTGAAATGGGTAATCAAACCCGTCAATTATTAGTAGATGTCCAAAAAAAGGATATTTCGAATGTTCTTACGATTGAATCATTGATGACTCAGCATAATGATTATTTGAATTTTTTAAATAATACACCTAATAATGGTTCAGAGATACATCAAATTATTGCTATTTCTGAAATTATTGAACTTGCTCTTTTTGAAAATGATAATGGTAGTACTATTTATTCAGTTGTTGATTGGAATGATTTGTTATTAAGAACAGTGCCTGAAGATCTTGGCATTTCTGAAATTTCTTCAAATGAACAGATATTAGCTTATGGTTCATTTGTTCGTTCTGCTTTAGTTAGTAGTGATTTAGATAGTAATGGCTTAGAAATGTGGTTTGATGATAGAAACACATCCGAGGACCCAACACAATCTGAGTCTTCTAAACTTTTGATTATTAGTATGGATCCATCAATGAGTCCTGAAGAATCTAAATCTTCTCAAGTAGAATTGAAAAAGACATTAGAACTAATTTCAGAAAATTCAGAATTTACTTATTCTGCAATTTCTATTGATATTATTAGTCATGAGGTTGATGAAAATACAATGAAAAGTATTGCACTATTAATATTGTTAGCATTATCAGTAGTAGTTATCATTTTATCAATAGCATTTCGTACAATCACTGGTGTTTTATTTCCCTTAACTGGGTTGTTAATTGCATTAACTTGGACATTTGGATTATTAAATATGTTTAATGTTCAATTTACTGCTTTAGATGTTGCCGTAGCCCCATTAGTCTTAGGATTGGGTATTGATTATTCTATACATCTACAGAGACGTTATGAAATTCATCGTAATCAAGGGCAGGCTACTGTTGATGCTTGGTTAAATTCTATTGAAAATTTAGCATTGCCATTATCATTGGCAGTAATAACTACAGTTGCAGCATTTATGGCGAATTTATTTTCACCACTACCTGCCTTGAAGTCATTT
>CAZMJH010000185.1:0-3150 GCA_964566595.1 uncultured Candidatus Poseidoniales archaeon | reverse complement strand
ATTCAACATATCTTCATTCCCCCAGGTTGGCATTGGCCTTTCAATAAAATGATGATACGCTTTTACACGTATATCTGTCATCCATTTTGGCTCATTTTTCAATTCACTAATATCTCTGACTACTTGCTCACTTAGGCCTTTATCAAATCTTATTACAGCATTATCAGCATCACTAAATCCATATTTGTATTCAGAAACAATATCTTCTGGTTTTACTTCCTCTTTCATCCCTCAACCTCCAACCAATCATATCCCTTATTTTCAACTTTAATTGCAAGTTCAGCACCTCCAGTCTTTACTATTTTACCATCAATCATAACATGTACAACATCAGGTTTAACTAAATCAAGTAATCTTTGATAATGTGTAATAATCAAACATCCTGCATGTTTTGCAACCGAATTAATACCTAGTGAGACTAAGCGTAAAGCGTCTATATCTAATCCAGAATCTGTTTCATCTAATATCGCAAGTTTAGGGTTTAGCAATAACATCTGCAATATTTCCATGCGTTTTTTTTCACCACCAGAAAATCCATCATTGACATATCGTGATAAGAACGATTTGTCTATCTGAAGATCTTCCATTTTCTTCTTAAGTTCTTGCCTAAATTCACGTGCTGAAGGTTTATTATCCCTTACTGCTAAAACGGATTTTCGTAGAAAATTACCTACTTGAACTCCGGGTATAGACATTGGATATTGAAACGAAAGAAACATTCCAGCCCTGGCTCTTTCATCAACAGAATAATCTGATAGTTTTTTATTAAGAAAATATATTTCTCCTTTGGTAATTTCATATGCAGGATGCCCCATTAATACATTTGCAAGAGTGGATTTTCCCGAACCGTTTCTTCCCATAATTGCATGAATTTTACCTACTTCAAGTTCTAAATCCAAACCATGAATAATTTTAGTTCCATCAACTGAAACATGTAAATCAGAAATCTTCAGCAAACTTCCTTCTGTCTTAACCACGGGGTTCACTCTCCTGAGCTGAATGCCTCTGTTTCGCCTTAGGCGATCTCGGGTTAGGCTCGGATAAACTACTGTGGCAAATCATCCTTTATGAAACGATGTTTTTTTTCCATAAGTAATTTAGGAATTCCTAAAAAAATAAATAATAATTTTTTGCTATTTTAACATCAATATAATGGCAAAATCAAAAGCCTTTATCTCCTCCTAGAAACATGGAGGAAGACGATTTAGTAGATCTGTATCGTGTAGAATCATCAAAATCTATTAGTGATGAAGCCGAAAGTCGTTTAAATTCAATGATTCCAATGAAAGAACGTATTAGATTACGTTCCATTTCCTTACAAAAATTAGTATTAAAAGATCAAAACCATCCAGACCTTATTCCTGCACTCTTGGAACGCCTTGGTCCTGTTCGTGCTGCTCTTGATGACCATGGTGGCGGCATTATAATCAAAAAAATAGAATATGAAAATGGTGAAGGACTAAGTTTCATTTTAACATTAAATGGTGCATGCATAGCCTGTGGGGCAGCACCAAGTACATTGGTAGGAATCAAATATGATTTAGAAAATGATTCTGAAATAAATGCTATCTATTTTGAAGAAAAACTCTTAGAAAGTTTTGATGAACTATCGAAAGAATTTCTGAAAAGTCAAACAAATATATGTTTTAAGAGTACTTGAAGTAGAAGTTTACATCGGGGTATCAAGATGAAACGTCCAAATCCTGAACCTTGTCGCGATAACGACTTAGGTAAATTCGAAATAATCTCAAGAGATGGTGTAGCAAGAATTGGAAAATTTTACACAAAACATGGGGTGATTAATACCCCTACCCTATTGCCTGTAATTAACCCAAACATCAGAACTATTGAGCCTAGAGACATGTGGAATAATTTCAATGTTGAATGCCTTATAACAAATTCATACATCATAAGAAATAATGAAAATTTGAGTAAAGAAGCATTATCTAAAGGCGTTCATTCTTTACTAGATTTCCCAGGAGCTATAATGACTGATTCTGGAACTTTTCAAAGTTATGTGTATGGAGATATAGATGTTAAGCCTGCTGAAATTGTTGAGTTTCAAAAAAGCATAGGTGTAGATATTGGAACTATGTTGGATGTTTTTGGGAAGCCAAATTTAAATTTTGATGAATCAAAAAAAGTTGTCGAAGAAACAATTTTACGTTCTGAAGTATCCATAAATTCTGCAGCAGGCATGATGCTTAATGGTCCAATACAAGGTGGTTTATTCCCTGAATTACGATTGCTTTCTGCTAGTAAAATGAGTGAGTTTGATTTCTCAATACATCCAATTGGAGGGATTGTTCCCTTAATGGAACAACAAAAATATTCTGAACTAGTCAAAATAATTAGTTCCTGTAGGCACATAATCCCCGCCTCTAAACCCATACATCTTTTTGGTTGTGGACACCCTCATTTATTTGGGCTTGCAGTTGCAATGGGTGTTGATCTCTTTGATTCTGCTGCATATGCATTATTTGCAAGAGATGATCGTTTAATTATGCCATGGGGTACAGAAAAATTAGAAAATCTCAACGAGTGGCCAACTGCATCACACACATTTGCAGAATTAACTCCGACTCAAGTAAAGTCTTTACCTAAAAATGAAAGAACGAAATTACTTGCAAGATTTAATTTGGAAATCTCAATGAGTGAATTAGCAAGAGTGAGAGAAGCTGTAAGGAGGGGTAAGATTTGGGAATACGTAGAACGTAAATCTGCTGAACATCCTGCACTTGAATTAGCATTAAAACTCCTCTTTGAAGGAGATATTGAGTTGGATTTTATGAAGTGGGTAGAACATGCAACCAAAATTCAAAAAAAGGGAGGAGTTTTATGGTCAAAAAAAATAAATTCACATCCTTATGTTAAAGCAGCATTAAACTTAATTTCAAAACATACAACGTTCCCAACAAAAGATGCTTTTGGAAATAAAGTAAACAAAACAAACTGGGACATAGTGGTCCTCCATGGCATTAAAGGGCCATGGAGGCTGAAATGTAAAGATTTGATTTTTGAATTAATGTCTCGGTTTGAAAAAATACAAATATATTTACAAACACCAATTGGAATAATTCCATTTTATTTTGAAGATTTGAATCCATTTGCACATATTAATGGCCCTAATGAATCATGGAAATTTAACAA
>CAZMJH010000184.1:0-3245 GCA_964566595.1 uncultured Candidatus Poseidoniales archaeon | reverse complement strand
GCTGCTTCTTCAATGAAATTTTCAGGAGAGAACATTAGACTCCACCCCGCAAATCATTATCCGTTTTGACAACATTATTTGCTTGGTTTTCTTTATGTTCTTGTAGTGCTTTTGCTAATTCTGGATTGTTTAGTGCGAGAATTTGAACGGCTAATAATCCCGCATTGTCTCCTCTGTCAACACCCACACATGCTGCTGGAACTCCTGGAGGTAATTGTGCAATTGAAAGAAGGCTATCAAATGGAACCTTTCCACCACAAGGAACTCCAATTACGGGTTTAGTAGTTAATGCAGCAACAGCACCAGGTAAAGCCGCAGCTAAACCAGCCATAGCAATGAATACATCAGTCCCTGAATCTAAGGCGTTTGAAACTACTGACTCAACATGTTTTGGAGAACGATGTGCTGAAGCAATTCTAACTTCATAATCAATATTAAATTCGTCAAGAATCTTTGTACACTTATCACAAATCGGCAAATCAGATTTACTACCTAGGAGAATCGACACGTCCATGTTGCACGCGAGTAAGGGTAGGTTGAAATATATGTTCAATGTTTTATCTTATGATTTTTTGATAAATGGATCCAAATTTTCAAGTCCATCAAGCATCTTGCAATCAAATAAGATAGTTGAATAACCTAATTTTTTTGTTAGCCAAGGGATTGCAACACCTTTTACGTTTTTATTTACAAATGGGTCATGCCTTATGCCACTTTTTTGCCACCAAGAAAGTACAATCCAGATTTGTTTATTGGATTTTATTGAAGATAATTCTAATGAATTTCCTTTCGAATCTTTTTTTATTGCGATCAATGAATTCACAGGTTTTAATGAATCGGACATCCAGATCCATCCTTTTGATTCTAATTTAGAAATAGGTAAGTCATTTTCAAAATCAATTTCAGTCATCCATATTGCAAAAGGAGAACTAAAATAAAAGCATCCAAATGCTAAAAATTCAATCCACAATATTGTAGTTGGTAAAATCATTAAATTCCAAAAATGAGGATTAGTGGGTTTTTGAATAAGACTTATGGTAAATAAGATTAAGATAATGAGTGCCCATAAAATACGAGTTCTCCCTAATAATCCTTGAAACAATACACGAATTATATTTGAATTTTGATGAATATTACTTAAGTAAAGAATACTCAATCCTAAAGAACAGGGACCTAATATTATTATAAATGAACCAATATATTCTGAGAAATTCGTCCGATAATCGAATAATGTAAATATAATACCAATTGTTAGTATGAGAAGACTCCAACTAGCAGGAAAAAGTAATTTTGGAAGTAAAGGTTGAAGTCTTTTACGTTGCCATTTTTTTAATTCATCGGGATGAATTTCATTGAGTATTAAATTATCGGGAATTCTACCATTCCACCACTGAGGGTCTTCTTCAAAATTTAATTCCATTTGCCTCTCACCAAATAACCAATAAGGTATACGAAAGAGAGGTAATATAAAATCGTAGACTTAAAATAGGACCTTTGAAACTGTTAATTTATGTGTGATTTATTTGGATTAAGTTGTAATGAGATGGATAGGGCAACGAAAAGCCTTCCTATTTTTTCAGAATATGGACGTAGAAACCCTCATGGTTGGGGAATTGGATGGTTTGATGGAAATCAAGCTTTGGTACATCGAGCACCTAATAGAGCTGATTTAGATGATGAATTTTTTGAAACAATTGATCAAGCTCGTAGTAAAAACATAATTTCTCATGTAAGATGGGCGACACATGGTGAAAAATGCGAATGTAATTGCCATCCGTTTAAGCGCCATCAAGGGGGAAGAGATTGGTTATTTGCTCATAATGGATGGGTAGATGGTGCTGAAATACATCCTAATGCTGAAGGAGATACTGATTCTGAAAGTATATTCAATGAAATTATTGACAAAGTGATAGAGTACCAAAATTCAGATTCTATCAAAGGAAAATATCCTGCAATTAAAAAAGCGATTCGTAGCATTTTCAAATCTTATGATAGAACTATAAATTTGAATATATTTTTGAGTGATGGAAATATGATGTATATTTTTAATCATTATTCTTCAAAGCCAATCTATATGCTTAGAAGATCCAAAAAATATGGCAATGCAATATTAATTTCAACTCAAAAATTGACAAATGAACATTGGGAAAAAATCCCAAAAGATCGCCTTTTGGCAATCAATAATGGTGAAATTGAAGTAATTTCTGACAATTTAATCTAGATTAGACAAGTTGATATGATGCCTAGACTACGATGGTCCATGACATTAAGTGATGATGGACAATGGAAATGGGATGGAACTGGTTGGGTCCCCGCATCTCCGGGCACACTACCAAGTGGAGCACCACCTGGCATGATGCCAAGTAAAGCACCTTCTAGCGGAGGGGAAAGAATGAGCGATATTGGTTGGTGGGTTTCACAAGGAACTACACAATTTTTTATTTTACTAGGATTTATTATGATTATGATGTCTGTAGGTTATGCGCATTCAGCAGCATATACGGAAGGACCAACTCCACCTGATCAAGATGATTATGATGTAGATGATAATGGATTAGAAGCAGGTGAAATAGAGAATTTTACTAAAGATTATGAGGTGTATGAGGATTTACAAACTGAACATCTAAAAGATAGAAATCAAGATACAGGTAGTGCAGTATATTGGAGTTCTGTTGGGCCAGGATTTATTGTCTTAGGATTGCTTGTGTTTTGTTTGAATGATAATTCTAAAGAGATGTCTAATAGTTTGAGAATTACAATGATGATTGGTACATTATATTTACTTTCAAATATGTTATTTGACGGTAGTGCAATTAATTTTGTAGCAGGAATTGGAGCTAATTGATCACAATGAACTGGAAACACACCTTAGGAGCAGGTGCGGGAATAGGGGCTACGTTAGCAACCTTAATCGTGTTTTTCTTTATGAAGCTTGGAATTGATCCAGGATCTTTTCTAGGCCTATTTGTGATTTTCTTCGTGATGGCAGTTATTTCTGCATTTATTATGAATCAAATCTTGCAAGTCATTGGTTATCCTAATCAGAGTCTAAAGCAACTAATTCCAATAGGGTTCCTAACTACCATCATACCTTTGCTGGGTGTATCGTTTGGCGCCCCGAATAGCGATTTGACGACACTGGCCCAAATTATCTTAATAGGAACTGTAGGAGGAATTTTTTGGAGTACACCCTTTTCTGCTTGGATTTATTATAAAAATAAACATGAATCACAGTCGGAAACCGC
>CAZMJH010000183.1:0-3254 GCA_964566595.1 uncultured Candidatus Poseidoniales archaeon | reverse complement strand
AGCAGGTGTTATGATAGGGAGAGGAGCAATAGGAAATCCCCAAATTTTTCATCAAATAAAGCAAGATCTAGGATTAATTAATTCAAAAGCACCATGGATTATTGATGAAGAAAAATGGAGAAATGCAGATAAAATTCAACAAAATTTTATCGCTAGAAGTTGGTGTTGGAATAGATATGTTGAATTAGTTAAATTAACAAATACAGAAAACAAACATTCACTCAAAAGACATGGCATTTCGTTTACAAAACATTTACCTGGAGGTTCAAAATTTAGAGGCACTCTTCAAAATGTTAAACAAATTGATGAATTAGCAATTAGTGTATCTTCATGGTTGGAAAAAGGAGCAACTAATTTATCTTAATGAAATTAATTGATTAGAATGTAGATTCCCAATCATCAATATCGTTTGCTTCATTCCATGCATCATCTGTAGTTTTTTCACGTTGTTTTAGAACTTCTCTACTTAATAACCAGTAAAGAAGTGCTAAACTTCTACGACCTTTATTGTTTGCAGGTAATGCCAAGTCAACATTTCTTAAGTTATTATTTGCATCACAAATAGCAACTATTGGAACGCCAGATCCAACCGCTTCTCTAACAGCCTGTTGATCAGCAGCAGGATCAGTTACAATCAAAACACCAGGTTCATAGAAAGAAGGTAATTTTGGATTAGTAAAGGTTCCAGGTATGAATCTTCCAACAGATGATTTCGCACCTATTGCTTCAGCAAACATCCTTGCAGGTCTTTGACCATATTGACGAGCACTAGCTACTACAACTTGTTCAGGTTCAAATTGATTGATGAATTTACTAATTATACGTATTCTTTCATCAGTTTTTGTTAAATCAATTAGGTATAAACCATCATCACGTACTTCTTGAATAAATCTCATCATATCTGCGCTTCTTTGTTGTGTACCAATATTTACAGCATTTGCTTCGTATGTTTCAAAATCAATTAATGGGGCCACAGTCTCCTCCATTTCAGTTCCTCAGCGGCGGGGCTACCGACCGCCCCTTCATAATGGCATCGACTAACGATTTATTTGTTAAAATCTAAATTTGTTCATACGTTAGTTTGATGGCTAATGAATCTTTCAGCATATATTGGGCGTTTATATGCACGAAGCATCAAAGGATGAAAATGGCATTTGGAGAAACAGAGATGGCAATGCGATTTCTGTGTCTGCTAGTGATTTGGAACGCCATGCATATTGTCCACTTTCGTGGAAATTAGCGAAAGAAGGGCATGATGGTAAAGGTAAAGCCATTAGTGCAGGTATTGATAAGCATCAAAAGATACATGAGAAAATAGAATCATTTCATAATCGTAGTATTGATTCACGTAGAGAAATTGCGGTTTGGACTTGGACACTTTCAATTGTAATTATTTTTTTAATTGATTCCTTTGCATTTGTGTTTCTAGAAGATGATTATTTAGGAATTTCAGGAGATGGTTTTGGTTCAGTCAATATTGGCACCTTGGATTCAGGATGGTATTATTTGAATATGTATGATGTTAATGAAGATGGATGGAATGGCACTGATTTGATTATACGTGATGGAAGTAATAATTTAATGGCAGGACCATTTGAATTAATTAGTGGAGGAGAAGAAAGAATTACATTTAGACTTAATTCAGATTGTAATGAATGTGTAATAATTATCAGAGGAGTGAGTTCAGAATCTAGCGAAATATCGTGGTCATTATCAACGATAGATACATTTCCCCCGGAAGAATTAGGAAAGTTCTTTGTAATGCTTTCTGCTAGTGTTTTATTTATTTCAGTATTGATGATTGCACTACCTTGGAGAGATAGATTTGGTTGGTCTGAACCAAAAATTGAACACAATAAGATAATATCAACATTTGATCAAAAATTGTTTAAGCCGGTTTGGCAAACTGTTGATTTTGTTGGGGGATGGATTAGTGGAGGAAGAATCGAAGGTTTTGCTCTATTATCCTCTATTGTAATAATGCTTCATGGTGTTGCTTTGTATGCAGCAGATGATCGTAAACAAGCTGCTTTAGTTTTAGCAATTGTAGCCTTTTTCTGGTTGATTTTATCTTCTTGGCAATTATCCCGAGTGCTTAAATCAATTGCAGCAAGAGAAAAATTGAGTATTGAACTTGGTATTGATTATTCGACCAAGATAAATTATAGTGATGACAGCAAAGAATCATCAGTTTTATCTGATAAAGAAATAGGATTAAGGGGAAGGCCAGATCAAATTGTAGTAATTGATGGAAATTTCATACCAGTTGAGCAAAAAACAGGAAAAACACCTAGTGAACCACATTTAAGTCACAAGATACAGTTACTTGCATATATTCATTTAATTGAATCATCGACAGGAACAGCGCCACCTTACGGAGTATTACGTTATGGAACTGATGTAGCATTTCCAATAGAATGGGATGATGTTAATCGTAATTTATTAATGGAACATTTGAAAGAAATTCAAAGATTAATGGTTGAAGATGATGCTAAAAGAAATCATGAACAGATTGGGAAATGTAGAAACTGTTCTCGTAAACATGTTTGTACAGATTCACTATCTTAATTTTATTCTTCTGAAATACAATCATTTTCATTAAATTTAACACATTCTGATTTTACAGTTATAATTGCAGCAAAATTATCTTCTGCTTCAACTACTTCAAAAATATTGAAACCATAACCTCTTGCTTCTACATCTAAAGTCCAAGTACCCACAGGTAAAGGTGGGCGATGAACTTCTACTACAGGTTCTATTGATTCACTAGCAAGTTTTTCATAAAATATTTCTCCGTTTGAATTTAAAATCTTAACATGTACATATCTTGCTTCTTTACTTAAAGTAGAAACATTAACACCAGTTGTATCATATATTAAATCTCGAATTTGTTGAGATAAATCTAATGGATCTGGCATTGAAACTCTAACATATATGATTAGTTCAGAAACACTATCTGTGACTTCAAAAGTTGTTGTATTTTCATATGGTTGTGATTGAGCAGATTGAAAAGTATAACTGATATTTGTTTTTTCACTAATTTCTATAATTGCAGGCTCTCCCCGCATTAATTCAAGAGATTCCCGTATTGGTACTAGTCCAAAACAACCTATTGAGGTAGATGCAATGAGTGAAACAAGAATTAGTGTAAGTAGACTATTAGCACCTTTCATTGTACTATCCGAATACCTTCATACGCTTGAAACCAACGCTTGAAAATTAATACACAATACTAGAATTGATGAATAATGAAT
>CAZMJH010000182.1:0-3271 GCA_964566595.1 uncultured Candidatus Poseidoniales archaeon | reverse complement strand
CTTCAGATATTGCTTCCCTTAACATATCCCCAGTAGATACTTGTGGTAAACTAGTTTTTTCCATTATTGCAGCAGCTTGTGTGCCTTTTCCAGCACCCGGTGGGCCGAACAATACAATACTACTCATGTAACCCCGCACAAGGGTGTGACATTTCACCTTACCCTTTGAATATTAAAAATCTAAAAATCTAAAAACATATTACTCTAGGCAACACACTAAGATTTAGAAACACTTGAATATGGTTGATTTCTATGGGGAATCATGTCAAAGAAGGACGAGGGGCCATCTTTGAAAATTGATTCTGCATCTGATAAAGTCACTGTTGAAGTAGTGCACACTACCAAGGGCGTGCCCTTGCAAGGGTTAATTGCACTTGGAATGATTTTACTTTTCACAGCAGGAATGGCTTATTATTACGTAAATATTGAAGGTGGAAATGATTCTGAAAATTTCGGAGAGTCTAGCACAAAAGGTAATTGTGGTGACGGAATTGATAATGATGGAGGAGGAACTTCTGACAGAGAAGACATTGATTGTTACTCTAATCCTGAATTATGGAAAGGATATGATTCTAATCGAAATGAGGTTGATCCTGAAAATGATGATCCACCGGAAGGTGAATCATGACGAGAATGCTCATAAAATCATTTTTTCTTATTTTCACTTAACCATTTATGCCCATAATGAATCCATTGTTCTATTGTCCAACCAGGAGGCAAACCCTCTGGAGGAATAGGTGGAGGTCCAAACACATTAGCATCAGGTGGTTTTGGAAGTGTAGGTATTGCTGGCAAGGGGGGTGTTTGTGAAGGAGATATTGTTGACATTCCGGGTAATGTAGGCAGTGATGGTTTACTTTGATTTAATGCTGCTTCAATCTCACTACTATCAACACCACCTGAAATTATGTCATCATCAGATTTACCTGCATTCATCAATAGATCTAAACGCTTTTCAGTTGAAGAAAAGCCGTCACCTGATTCAACTAACTCTTCTCCATGATCTATATCTGTAACTTTTCTTAATCTGAAACCAACCAAAATTATTAAACAAAATACTACCAAACCCAAAATTAACTGCATATTAAAAGATAAACCGAAAGAATTGAGGTTTTGATTTTCTAATTGGGGAGATGAAGCTCTTATCTGCAAAGTCCCTAATTCAACAACACTGCCTTCAAGATTGTTGGACAAAGAAAATAATACATCTACTTCTGTCAACACCCCTCCTTTGTCAGGGACTAATAATTTACATGAAATTTTTTCTTCATTGCCCGCGTCAATTAAAATACTATCGGCAAGACAGTTTATCTTCCAATTATCATCGCCACTACCATCTAATGTGAGGGTGCCCACAGAATTTCCTATATTTTTTGCTTTAATTAAAAACTCATATTCTGAACCTGCATCTAAATCAAAAAAGTCTGAATCTTCAAGGGCTATTTCATCATCACCAATCAAAGAAAATTCTACCACTGTTGATGCTGAAACTTTAACATTAAAATCAAGTTCAGAAACAAAAATTTCACCACTTGGGAGTTGAGACATGGATTTAACCGTAACAATATCAGTTGTATCAACAGAAATTGAAGAATTAGTTTGCAAATATAATTTAATTATTTTTTGTTCAGAAGTCATAAGTACGCTGGGAGTATTAGACAAGAATCCAGACCAACCATCTGGAACTATTATTGCTGTTTGACCGATTGTGTCATCAGATGAAGATAATGGCCAAATTAATGGCAAATCCACATTCCCAGTATTCTGAATAATAATTGTACAAACTACATCTTTTCCTGCTACTGCATTACACGGCTGATCATATTGTATGACTTGCACCTCAGGTAATTCTTCCAAATCTAATCTAGTAGTATTTAATGAATAAACAAAAGAAGTCAATGCAACTTTAATTTCAACATCATTGAAAGTTCCTAATACTGCGTTATTAGGGACAATAATCTCAATTCTAATAGTAACACTAGTCGCGACTTGAACCGAAAAACTAGTACTATCCATCTCCAGATCACTTGAAGAAAAATACAGATTATAATCCCAATCAGTTTCACTTCTTTCTAATTCCAAATCCAAATCTAAAATTACATTTCCGGTATTTTCTACATTCAACGTTAAATTAACATATTGAGAAGGCATTACTCCTAAACGTGGATTGTATAATGCAGGAGGAATACTTTGTCCCAATTCATCATATAGCACCGTATTAAAAGTAGATTGGGGCCCTACATTAATTCTTAATGTTGTATCATATCCTTCAATTGTTCCTGCTGTATCTACAACTGTACAATATACTTCTTCAAGTTGATTTAAAGAAGGTAAACCAGCTACAACGGTTGGTATTCTGACTAATATGTCTGTTTGAACTCCATTTCCCTGTTCTAAACGTTCCAATTCATATAAATTTGAAACTGAGTCTCTACCAACTCTTACTTCCCAATTTGATTGAGTTGTACAACTTAGTTCAAAAGTAACGGGAGCATTTCCTAAATTTACCACTGTTTCAGAAAATTTTGCCCATTCGCCTGGTGAAGCAGTCTCAATTCCTGTACCCGAAATTATTACATTAAGATCTGCAATTGGAGCTATGTCTACTGTAAAACTTAGAGAATCAGTAACTAATGAATCACTGATGTATGATGAAACCACTTCTACTATTAATTTTTCAGCAGAGGGATAATATTTTGGAGAAGAAGATAAATCAGCATCCAAATTTTCTAAATTTAAAGTAAATTCAATTATTGAACCAGGCGAACCATCCGGAGGCATAGAAATTATTGAATTTGATAAATTTAAAGATGTGCTCCATGCATCCGTTGTAGGCAGAGTATAAATCGGATCGGTTTCATCTACGGCTCTAATGGAAAGGACACTGAATTGAATGTTTTCAGTTTCTGTGCCTTGGTGTTCTAATCTAAAATTCAAGTCGATACTCGTTTCATTAAATGGATCTATACTATATTCCCTTTGAACATCAATACTCCCATCTAAATTGAGCATTTCGAGTCTGACGCCTTCTGCAGCCACTATGAATGAGGAATTGTAAATATTATTATTTTCATTTAATTCATTTACTTCATCTGCTACATCAATAATTAATTGTAAATCATGATTGCCAGTAACAGTAAATGTATGTGTTGCTTGAAGACTATCAATCCCTCCACCAGCAAGAGGATTTACTGTTTCAGAAATTATAATCTCACCTGTTGTTAAATCCGTAACAGAAACTTGATAGTTTCCTGTAATCAAATTCGCTTGA
>CAZMJH010000181.1:0-3277 GCA_964566595.1 uncultured Candidatus Poseidoniales archaeon | reverse complement strand
TTATCGGATGGGTTTATTCAGTCACGATCGAAGAAAAACAGTCATTGCATTTGCAATTGTAGTTTTTATTGGCCTAGGGAGCCTGATTACAACGGGTAGTGAATTTACCGAAGCATTTGATGGAGATAATATGGAATCCTATCAAGCGTATGATTTAGTTACTAAAGCCTTCTCTACAAACGAATCTGAAGGAGAAAGTGGATTTTCTGGGAGCCGTGGGTTTACTGTTATTTACACACATGATGAGTGGAATGCAAACGATACGCGATTTGCCGACGCCGTCAACCTCAGTTTTGCAGGAATCTCCGATATATCTTCAATTGAGTACATTCAAACTCCTTGGTCTGTAGATGAAAATACCTCGTCTTGGCACTATTCTGATGATGGAAGTCATATGCGTATCCATATCGAGTTCTCTGCCAATGTAGATGCTAAAGAGTCCTACAGAGAGATACGTGACGATATTAAATGTGGAGAATTACATTGTTGGCAAACAGGAGCCGTTGCGATAGATACTACTTTTGACGATAGGATGGTTGATGATTTAATTAATGCTGAAATACTTGCTGCCCCCCTTACAATAATTCTTCTCATAATTGTATTCAGTAGCATTGTTGCCGCACTACTACCTGTTGCAATATCAATTCCGACAGTAATCAGTGGTATGGGAATAATATTTTGGTTAAGTCATCACATGAATGTCAATAATTATGCAATGAATATAATCAATCTAATTGGAATCGGTGAATCAATTGACAAATCCTTATTTATTGTCAATCGTTTTCGAGAGGAACTTCATAATGGTCACGACAAAAGAGAAGCCTTAGCAATCACTAGCGCCACAGCAGGAAGAGCAATTTTCTTCAGTGGAGTGACTGTAATAATTGGTTTATCTGGTATGCTTTTCTTTGAAGGAACTGGTTTGCCTTCTATGGGGATTGGTGGTTCACTTGCAGTAGCCTTAGCCGTCTTCTTTTCAACCACATTTTTGATGGCAATACTCGCCATACTAGGAGAGAATGTCAATCGTTTCAAAGTTCCTTTTGGATTAAAACAAGAAACTGGTGAAGAGGGATTGTGGTCTAAACTTGCAGATTTTGTTATGCGTAAACCAGTTTTAATATTAGTTCCAATTCTAATTCTTTTAATAGGTGCTGGAATACCATTCCTTAATGTTCAACTTGGATTAGGGGGGATAGATCTTCTTGCACCAGACGAAGAAGTTAGAGTTGGTAGTGAAATACAAGAAGAGGAATGGTCTGATTTTGCTCAAGAGACTATTTTTGTAGTTTTTGAATTACAAGGAGAAGATCGTTATGGAAACGAAACCATAGATATTTTTCATAACTTTTCAATCTCTTTGGTAGAGAGAGACGATGTTGCCTCAGTTTTTGGGATGTATTACCTCGACTCTAGTCTAAATGCAAGTGATTTGAAAACAATATACTCATCACCTTTAGAATACCAACCTAAAGAGTTCCAATACCTAGTTAATACAACATCCACTGAAGAGGTAATAATCATTCGTATTGTTTACACTCCAGAACCGGGTTCCCCTGAAGCACATGCATTGGTGAAAGAGGTTCGAGTGATGGAAGATCAAATACCATTTACAGGAAAAGTAGGTGGTTGGGCAGCAGTAAGTACTGACATCATTGAAGAAGTATATTATAAAACACCATTTGCAGTTTCATACATTTTATTCTTTACAGGGGTGTTAATATTCCTTCAAGTTCGTAGTATTTTGATACCATTCAAAGCGATGCTAATGAATATTCTCAGCCTTACAGCATCATTTGGAATGCTAGTATACGTTTTCCAAGAAGGGCATGGATTTGAACATTGGTTAAACTTCACTCCTCTATCAGTTGATCCCACTACTCCAGTAATTATGTTCTGCATAGTTTTTGGATTATCTATGGATTACGAGGTTCTAATGCTTAGTCGTATCCATGAAGCATATTTGGAAACAGGAGATAATACTGAAGCAGTACGTCGCGGATTACAGCAAACTGGAAGGTTAATTACGGGGGCAGCATCAGTTATGGTAATTGTTTTTGCATCCTTTACCATAGCTTCAGTCCAAATTATCAAAGCTATTGGATTAGGATTAGCTTTAGCTATTGCTATTGATGCCACACTTGTACGTGCTATTGTTGTGCCCGCGACAATGCGATTAATGGGAGATGCGAACTGGTGGTCTCCAAAATGGCTAGCAAGATGGTTTCCTCCCCTTAAACCACAAAGTGATGAATCTGAATGATTAATTCTGAGGACAAGGTGCCTTAAACTGTTAAAATTCAGGGGGTTTGTTTGAATAACTGGCTTCGCTGCCATTGTTTTAATGGAGATAGGCGAAAGTGCATTTACAAATGTTGTAGTAGCGTTATCTTTGTTAAGTTGTTTTATACTATTATTATCCTTGCCCATAAGGAATTTCTTTAGATCTAAAGGTTGGTCAAATGAAAAATTAAAATTAATTGAATTAAGTATTAGATGGATGCCAATAATCTTATTTTCAACGTTATTTTTAAAATATATTTTAGCACATTTATTACTTGATTATTCACAAGTACATGTGGCATTTCATCTTAATTCAGAAAGTAGTGTATTGCATCGTTTAGTATCATTATTTGTAGGATTTGATGGTGCGACTTTGATGCTTATGAGTGTTATAATTATTACACATTTAATATTAAGTAAAACAATAGAAGTAAGGGATAAAGATATGGTTGATCGTTGGTTTTCATTATTATGGATAATTTGTTTAACAGGAATATTGCCAGAACAAACATTTGAGATATTAATCGATGGAACGTTTGTACCTATTAGTGATGAATTATTATTTAATTCTGCAAAAGAGGGTATGTTATCTGCATTTATTTTTGGTATATTGCTTGGCATAGGGCCACATGCAATGGAATCCAATTCAAAATCACAAATAAGGAAAAAATTATTATTTATTTTAGCATTTGTGGGTATGTTTTCTATTTTATTTGGCCCATTAGATACTTTAACACCTTTAGCAAATGAAGCATGGGATGTCACTTTATTTTCGGAATTAGAAATAATACGTATGACAACGCTAGTATCCACATTGATGTTGTTCTGCCTTGCTCCGATTTTGATATATTATTCTGAAAGAATTGACGATAAAATACCCGCCGGGAAAAACAGATGGATTAGTTTAGCATCAAGTATTATATTTGGTATTATTTGTTTAATATTATCTAGTATTATTTTATTATATCCTGAATGGAGTTATGCTAGTATTTTT
>CAZMJH010000180.1:1086-3280 GCA_964566595.1 uncultured Candidatus Poseidoniales archaeon | reverse complement strand
TGAGACATCTAATTCATCAATTTCTTCAGCAAATTCGAATAACATTTCATATCTTTCCATCTGATCTAATGCATCTGAAAAATCCTCAATTATTTCTTGTAATTTGTCTGGCCATTTCCCCATTAAATCACCTAAGCAAAACGTTCAACAATTTTTCTAACTGCATTTACAAAAGCTACAGATTCTTCCATAGTATTGTAAAAATAAAACGAGGCCCTATTTGTTGCCACCACTCCTAATTTACGCATTAAGGGTTGAGCGCAATGATGGCCTGTTCTAACTGCTATACCCATTGAATCAAGCATATGTGCGAGATCTTCTGCATGTAAGGATTCATGTAAAAATGACACTACTCCACTTACATTATCATTTGAATGATCCCCATAGACTAATATTCCGGGTATTTGTTTAAGTCCTTCTGCTGCATTTCTTGCAATATTTAATGTATGATTATGTGCAACTTGTACATCTAATTTTTTCATCCATTCTATTGCAGCATACCAACCAATGGCTTCTGCAATTCTTGGAGTTCCAGCCTCAAATCTATGTTCATTTTCTTGATAAGTTGAATGATCTTTGAATACTTCTAAAATCATATCACCTCCTCCTTGAACCGGTTGCATTTCATCAAAAATTCCAGGAGATATCAGTAATGCCCCAATTCCAGTTGGACCACACATTTTATGGCTATTTACAGCTATAAAATCTGCATTTAAAGAATTCATATCTAATTTTTCATGTGCTGCTGCTTGAGCACAATCAAGTATTATTCTTGCTCCTGCTTCATGAGTTATTTTGACAATATTTTCAACAGGATTTCTTGTGCCTAAAACATTTGATGTATGAATTACACATGCAATTTTAGCACCTATTATTTTAGATTTATAATCTTCCATATCTAATTGAAATGTTTTTGGGTCCACATCTACCCAGCGAAGTTCAAGATTTTTTTCTTCAGCAAGCATTTGCCAAGGCACAATATTGGAATGGTGTTCCATTTCAGTTAATACAATTACATCACCGGAATGTAAATTTTTTCTACCCCATCCTAATGCACATAAATTTAGTGCATCTGTTGTTCCCCCGGTAAAAATTACCATTCCTTCTGAAGGTAATCCAAACCAATCAGCCACTGACTTTCTTGCTAATTCAAATGCTTCAGTAGCCTCTCCTGCAAGGGTATGTACCGCTCTGTGCACATTAGAATTATAGGTAGTATAGTATTCTTGCATAGCATCAATTACAGCATTAGGTTTTTGTGAAGTTGCAGCATTATCAAGATAAATCAAAGGATTTCCATTTGGTAAAATACGTTCCAGAATAGGAAATTGTGAACGTATTATACTCATATCTGATTGTAATTTCATTTTATGCCACCAATTTACAATCTAAATGCACTAAAAGACGCGCTTGTGCCCACTCAATTAATTTTTTACTTGGAAAATTATCAAATGTGGACATTAAAAATCCTTCAACAATCATTGCTTTAGCTTCATCAACATTTAATCCTCTACTTTTAAGATAAAATAATTGATCATTATTAATTGGAGCACTTGATGCTCCATGAGATGCTAAAACATCATTAGCAAGTACTTCAAGTTCAGGTATTGAATTCGCTTTTGCCTTATCAGACAATAACAAATTGAGAAATTTTTGACCTGCATCTGTATTTTGTGCATTTTCTTCTATGATCAATTTTCCAGTTGTTGTATTTTTACTAGAGTCATCACAAATTGTGTGAGCAATTACACGACTCTTACTTTTTCCAACTGTGTGGTAAATTCTCAAATGTATGTCGTCAGTCCGTTCCTCTATTCCGTGCATGGCAATTTTTTGAGAATAATCTACACCATTACCTTTGATTAATGCACGTACATCCGATTTACATTGTAATCCTCCCAAGGATAAAGTTCCAGAATGCATCACAACATCAGTACTCAAAATAAAATTCTCTGATCTTAAAAAAGTAGATTTTAGATTTAATTGATTAATAAATAATTCTGACATATTAGTGTTATTTTTTAAATCTCCTTCACGTAAAAAACCAAACCATTCAGCATCTCCTTGTAACGGAGTAATTAATTCAAATTTAGAATTCGGGTGACTTTCTATCACTAAATGAAACGCAGAAACATAACCAGATGCTGTAATCTCCAACAACAATGGTTGCTCAAGAACTATTTCTTCTGGTATC
>CAZMJH010000180.1:0-1076 GCA_964566595.1 uncultured Candidatus Poseidoniales archaeon | reverse complement strand
TAAGTTTGTAATATACTCCATTACAAATTGCTCTAACAAATGCAGCTGAAATGTCTGGTTCATATTTACTTGAAAACCTATCCGATTTACACTCTTCAAAAAAAATATTTTCTGGTATTGTTCCATCAAGAAATGTTAATTGTGCATTAGCTAAAATTACTTCAGAAGGTATTTTTGAAAAATTTCCAAGTGGATGTATTTTTCTCCAAGGAGTATACCTCCAAAGATGCTCTGCTTTACTAGGTTCAGAAAATTCAAGATATTGATCTGTAAGATTCAAAAAAAACACCTCAGCCAATAGATCCTTCCATCTCTATTTCCAATAATTTATTTAATTCTACAGCATATTCCATCGGTAATTCTCTTGTAAATGGTTCAAAAAATCCATTTACAACCATTGACATTGCTTCTTGCTCAGTATGGCCTCTACTCATCAAATAAAATATCTGCTCTTCTGAAACTTTTGCAACACTTGCTTCATGCTGAATGTCAAAACTAGAATTTGATACCTCCATTGTAGGATAAGTATCCGATTGACTTTCCTCATCAAGTAATAAAGCATCACAAACAACATTAGATTTACAATTCTCTGCCTTTTTAGATACTTGCACTAAACCACGATATGAGGACCTACCCCCATTCTTTGATATTGATTTAGATAAAATATTACTTGTAGTATTATTTGCAAGATGATGTATTTTTGAGCCTGCATCTTGATGCATTCCTTCACTAGCATAAGCTACAGAAATAATTTCTGCATGTGATCCTTGACCTTTTAGAATTACAGCAGGATACTTCATCGTTAATTTCGAACCAATATTTCCATCAATCCATTCAATTGTAGAATCTTCATGGGCTAATCCTCTTTTGGTCACTAAATTATAAACATTATTTGACCAATTTTGAACTGTTGAATAACGTATTTTTGCACTTTTATGAGCTATTAATTCAACTACAGCAGAATGTAGAGATTCCGTTGAATAAGCAGGAGCAGTACAGCCTTCTACATAATTTATTGATGAGTCTTCATCTGCAATAATCAATGTTCTTTCAAATTGACCCATATTTTTTGCATT
>CAZMJH010000179.1:733-3280 GCA_964566595.1 uncultured Candidatus Poseidoniales archaeon | reverse complement strand
TCTTTTCTTCCAATTAATTTAATATTATTAGGGTGATTTCCAAAAATAGTTGCATTTGTTTGTGTTTGTTTATCACTACTCATTTTTCGACCATTATTAGTTATAAAATGAACATTTCTTTTTCTAGTACCTCCATTAATTACATGTGCTTGTGCAACTATTATTAATCCTTGATCTTGCAAATTTTTGAGAGGTTTATGGAGTGCAGATCTCACTACACCGATAGCATCAGCAATACCAGGTAAAGAAATTTCCCGAGGGACATCCCAAGCGCTTTGTAAAGAGTCGTCGTATTGGTTTAACCATGCCAATATGCGCTGCTCAGTAGGTCTGACCATGACCACTCCACTCAGTACTAGATTCAAGACCTTTTGACAAATTACTTCATGACCCCTATAGGTTTATCATGTATTAATGGCAGTCAATCCTGGAAACTTGGACTTACCTCGCGAACCAGGAGTATATCTGTTTAAGAATAATTCAAAAAAAGTACTTTACGTAGGAAAAGCAACTGAAATAAGTGTTAGAGTCCGTTCTTATTTTTCTACAAATCCTGATAGATTAATGATACCAAAATTAATTGAGGAAGCAGATTATGTAGATTGTATAGTAACAACTAATCCAGACGAAGCATTAATTTTAGAACGAGAACTAATTAGAAAATTTAAACCACGTTTTAATTCAATGTTTAAAGATGACAGAACCTATCCATTACTTACACTTACAAATGAAGAAATACCTCGAATTATGTATACTAGAAACCCAAATACTGGGGATTATGTGTGGGGTCCATTTACTGATGCAAAAGCAGCAAAGAAAGTAATGTATCTTTTACGTAGTCAATTTGGAATTAGAGATTGCCCTAAATTACTTCCTCAAGGATGTTTATCAATGCATATTGGATTATGTGCAGCACCTTGTATTGATCCTACAGGATATGATGAATTAGTAGAAACTACAAAACATGTTTTAGATGGAGATGCGTCAAAATTACTTATCGACTTAGTTAAAAAAATGGATAAAAAATCAAATTTAAGAGAATATGAACGTGCTGGAGAACTTAGAGATTTAATTAAAGCAATTAGAACAACTTTGGGGCAACAAGTAATTTCTAGTAGATTTTATCGAGATTGTGATGCTATTGGTTTTGCAAAAAGGGGGGAAATTGCAGTTATTGTGGTAATGCGTGCCACAAATGGAGTTGTACAGGGTCAACAACATTGGTCGTTAATATATCGTGGAGATATAGAAGAAACAATTTGTAGATTTATTTCCGAATATTACTCAACGAATCAGCCACCATCTTTGTTGTTATTACCTTGTGTAATTTCAGATTTTTTAGAAAATTGGTTATTACAGAAACGAGGTTCAAAAATAGAATTAAGAGTTCCAAAGAGAGGAAAATTACGTGAATTAAGAAATTTAGCTGATAAAAATGCTGAAATTCAGGTTGAAAGAGAGCGTAGGCGTTATTCAGGGTCATTAGAACAACGAGCTGTAGATGAATGTGCAGAGTATTTGAATATAGAATGTTTAGATCATATAGTCTGCTTTGATATGGCACAATTACAGGGAAAACAACGAGTTGGTGCAAGTATTAGTTTAAAGTCAGGCAGACCTGAAAAATCATCATATCGAAAATATAAGATTAAAGGTACACAATTAGATGATATTGGAATGATGTTAGAGGTATTAACTCGCTGGCTTAATAATCAAAAAACATGGCCGGATTTGTTATTAATTGATGGTGGTGAAGTACATCTGAAATATATATACAAGTTGTTAAAAGAAAATGGATTGGAAAATACGATTTTTATTGCCGCTTTGGCAAAACGTGAAGAGACATTGTATCGTTTGCATACAACTCCTATTGTTTTAGATAAAAGAGGCAGAGTACTCATTTATGCTCGAGATGAAGCCCATCGTTTTGTAAATAAATTTCATCGTAAAAGTAGACAAAGTAATGTGTTACAAGATCCATTAGAATTTGTCGAGGGAATCGGAGCTAAAAAAATTCAAACATTATTGAGACATTTTGGGGGGCGTCAAGGATTATTATATGCTTCAGTTGAAGATCTTTGTACAGTTCCGGGAATTGGTAAATCGTTAGCTAAGCGTATTAAAAAGAGTCTTTCCAAAAGAGATTAATACATGAATTGGGCTAAGTCATCATCTTTGTAATCTGCAACCGGATTGCCAAATTCATCCATTCCTGCATATCCTGTCATCATACCCCCAGCAGCAGGCATTGGATTTCGATTAAGGGCTTTTCGAGCAGCAACCTCAAATTCATTTTCCAATTTTCTAGACTTTTTACCAACACGATGTTTTCTCCAAACAAACAATAATACCATTGCTAGAACAATTCCTGCAAGGTATACTCCTATTTGTTTTAAGATCCAACTCCATCCAATAACAATTGAAAAACTCAGAGTATCAATTTCTCCAGCAGATGGAACTGAGTAGAAGATATTTTGTCTACCATCATTTTCAAGGGCATTTCCATTTCCTGCTGATGAACTAAAACCACCAAGAGATAATGGAAAT
>CAZMJH010000179.1:0-723 GCA_964566595.1 uncultured Candidatus Poseidoniales archaeon | reverse complement strand
TGATATCGAAACATCTACTTGGGGAATATTTCCAAGTGGACCCAAACCCATTTCAGGTCCAGTAATCTCTGTACTGAATGGATTCCCACCATTGTTAATTAGAATACCATCGCCATTAGTTGTTACACCTGGGGCCATATTGTTGGCAAAACTTTTTGTGAATGCATGAGTTATTTGGAGTATAGGGCTTGCAAAGAATGCTGTTGGCTTACTTGTCATTACAGAAACCCCTGATTCGGAATATGAAGCAACTACTGTTGTTTTTGCCAAAGATAATTTTAATCTTAAGGGTTCTAAATCACTAACTGCACCTGCATCTGGTGCATGTAAATTAAATAATTCCGCACTGATTTCTATTGCAGACAAGTCTACTTTTATATTTTCATCTTCTATTGAATTTGATTGAATTTCATTTGACAAACCGTCACTTAGATCTTTGGCAAATTGATGTAACCCAGCATCCGTTAATTCAAATTGCATTGTTTGACCAAACAAATCTATTTCATCACTGAAAATAGGTTCTGTAGTGTCAAAATATACAATTTGCCTTAGTAAATCTGAAGGAATTGCCTCTATGCTTATCCCATTACCATTTTCATCTTGTGGCATTAAATCACCCGCTACTCCAATTCTGTAAACGTCAATGTATACATCTCCCCCTAGTGTTAATGTAATCGCTTTTGACCATTCATCAATATCTAATTCTTCAAAGTCAAGATTAAT